>JAFRDD010000015.1 GCA_017404025.1 Clostridia bacterium | reverse complement strand
ATACAAAAGTAGATACAGACACAGAAACAGCAACAGTAAAATTATCTGAGCCACATATCTTAACAGTAGACAAGTCTAAGATAAACACAACAAATAAATGTGGAGATGAATATCATTTTGTAAGAACAGAACCAGCTACAATACCAGATACAATTGCAAATGGAGGAGTAATAAAGGTATATTACGAAGAAAATACAGAAGAAATAAGTTATACAGTAGAGTATTATAAGGAAAATGAAAAAGTTGATGAAGATATAGAAACAGCAACAGTAAAATTATCTGAGCCACATATCTTAACAGTAGACAAGTCTAAGATAAACACAACAAATAAATGTGGTGATGAATATCATTTTGTAAGAACAGAACCAGCTACAATACCAGATACAATTGCAAATGGAGGAGTAATCAAGGTATATTACGAAGAAGATACAGAAGAAATAAGTTATACAGTTGAGTATTATAAAGATGGGGCTAAAGTAGATGAAGATATCGAAACAGCAACAGTAACATTAACAGGAGATCATACATTAACAGTAGACAAGTCTAAAATAAATACAACAAATAAATATGTAGGATTCCACTTTGTAGAAACAAACCCAGTTACAATACCAGATACAATAGAAAATGGAGGAGTAATTAAGGTATTCTATGAAGAAGATACAGAAGAAATAAGCTATGCAGTTGAGTATTATAAAGATGGAAACAAAGTTGAAACAGATACAGAAACAGCAACAGTAACATTAACAGGAGATCATACATTAATAGTAGACAAGTCTAAAATAAATACAACAAATAAATATGTTGGATATAAATTAGACAGTGCATTAACAGGAGTAATACCAACAACTGTAGAAGCAGGAGATGTAATAAAAGTATACTATGTAAAAGATAACTTCGATTATACAGTAGAATATTATTACAATGGAACAAAAGATGATATAAAAACACAAACAAAACAAGCGTTATATCAAAGTGTAATAACAGAAGATAATATAGACATTGAAGAAAATAATATTACAGGATATAGATTTGAAAAAACAGAGAACTTACCACTAACGATAAGTAATGATACAACAAGAAATATAGTAAAAGTATATTACATAATAGATGATGGAAATACAAAAACATTAAAATATACAGTAGAATACTATAAAGATGGAGAAAAAGTAGAAGAAGATACAGAAATAGAAAGAAAGACAGTACAAGTATTAAAACCAAATACAATGGAAGTAGATAAGGACAAGATCAATATAGTAAATAAATATAGAGGGTATAAGTTTGAAAAAACCAACCCAGCACCAATACCAGAAGAAGTAAATAATGGAGATGTAATAAAAGTATATTATGTAAAAAATAATTACAATTATACAGTAGAATATTACTTAGACGGAGTAAAAGATGAAAGTAAGACAGAAAAAGTAGCATATGAAAGCAGAATAGAAGAAGCAGATGTAGAGATAAAAGAAATTAGTGGATATAGGTTTGAAAAAATAGAAAATGTACCATTAGTAGTAAGTGATAACGAAGAAGAAAATATAATAAAAGTATATTATTTAAGTGAATATACAATAACAGTAAATCACATAGATAGATATACAAATACAATAAAAGATAAAGAAGATATCAAAAAAGTAAAAGGGGAAAGATATAGATTAGAAGCAAAACAATATGCAAAATACGATTTGGAAGATATACAAGGAAATACTGAAGGTATAGTAAACGGTAATATAGAAGTAAACTACTATTATAGAAAACAAGTAAAAATAGAAGTAAAATATGTTGATAAAGAAACTGGAAAAGAATTATTAGAAAAAGTAGTAAATGAAGGACATCAAGGAGATAACTATAAATTAGAAGAAAAAGAAATAAAATACTTTAGATTAATAGAAAGTCCAGAGATATTAGAAGGAGAAATGAAAGAAGATGCTACATTCATATATTATTATGAACCATTGAAATTCAACTTAAAAGTAGTAAATGCAATAACGAAGATAATAAAAGATGGAGAAGAAAATAATGTAAATTTAAAATTAGGTAAAACAGAGATACATAGAAAGAAACTAAATGAAACAAATGTAAAAGTAGAATTAACAATAAAAGTAATAAATAATGGTGAAATAGAAGGTAATGCATCATTAGTACAAAATATACCTGAAGGATTCGAAATGAAAGAAGAAGACAATGAAGGCTGGATAATAGACGGAAAATTAGCATTAACAAGAATAAAAAATATAAAAATAGGAGAAACAAGAGAATATAAAGTTGTCTTAACATGGAATCAAGGAGAGTTAAATTTAGGAGTAAAAGACTATGTAACATATTTATCTAATATACAAAATGATGCAGGAAGAGAAGAAGAGAGTGTAGAAGATGATGAAGATAAATCAACAATAATATTATCAGTATCAACAGGAGAAAAAAGAATAGGGGGATATACAATAGCAGCAATAGTACTTTCTACAATTGTATTAATAGTAGTGACAGTAAAGAGAAAAGAATAATTAAGCTAAATAGCTAAGGAGCCTTGAAAAAGGCTTCTTTTTATAATAATCTTAATTCAAAAAATTGGCACTATCATTTATAAGCAAATATATTGACAAAATTCATAACTTGTGATATAAAATAATAAATTTAGATAGGTTGTTAAGGCCATTAGAGAGTGAGGTTATGCATCACTATCTAATAGCCTTTTTTCGTATATTTCGATAGATATAATTACTAAACTTTTCTAAAATAACAGTGTTTATTAAGTAATGGATACATTACTTAAATAATAAATATTATAAAGAAAAGGAGTGGTTAGTATGGGAAAGACGTTAGTTGCATATTTTTCAGCAACAGGAGCTACAAGGAGATTGGCAGAAAGAATTGCCAATACACTTAATGCAGACATTTTCGAGATTGAACCAGTATCAAGATATACAGAAGAAGATTTAAAATGGCCAAGTAGAAATAATAGGTCATGTATTGAAATGAAGAACAAAAACTTTAGACCATGTATACAAAAAAAGGTACAAAATACTGAAGAATATGATAAAGTATTTTTAGGATTTCCAGTATGGTACTTTACAGCTCCTACTATTATAAATACATTTATTGAGGAAAATAATTTAGTGGGAAAAGATACTTATGTTTTCGTAACAAGCGGTGTAAACAGTGTAGACAAAAGTTTTAAAGATTTACAAAAAGCATATCCTAATATAAATTTTATTAGTGGAAAACGTTTTAGTGGGGCATTTTATCCAAAAGAAGTTTTTAATTGGTTAAGTGAAAGTGCTAACTAATAAACTATTATGTTAAAATCATTATCATTAAGGGGAATAAAAATGGCAAATTTAGAATTATATAAAATATTTATAGAAGTAGCAAAAGAACAAAATATAACAAGAGCAAGTCAAAATTTAAATATTTCACAACCAGCAGTTACTAGACATATAAAAAATTTAGAAAATGAATTGAATATTGTATTGTTTAATAGAACGAAGCGGAATGGAATTAACAGAACAAGGAAATAAATTATTTAATGAAATGTCACCAGTAATTGAAAAAATTGTGGAAATAGATAAGAAATATTCTAATTTATGTGAAATTAGATTAGGAACTTATGCTACAATGCTAAGCAAAGTACTAAGTAAATCTATAGCCGAATTTTATTTAAAAAATGAAAATGCAAAAATTATAACAATTACAGATAATTCAAAAGTTTTAAATTTTCCTTTGACTACAGAAAATTTTGATATAGCTATTGTAAAAAAATATAATGAAAATGAATATGATTCTGATAAATATAGATATATAAGTTTAGGTAAATTTGAATTTGTTTTAATTGCTAATAATAAGTCAGATTTATGTAATAAAAAGAAAGTAACAATTAAAGATTTAAAAAATAAAATAATATATATGCCAAGAGGAGAGAACAATTCTACAAATTCTTTTTTAAAAACAATTGAAAAAAATAAATTGGATAATGAAATAAAAAGAATAGATTCTGTAACAATGAGCCAAATTATTCAAGAATATGATAATTGTGTTGGAATAGCAAATTGTGAGTATCTAGCTAAAGAAATTGAAGATAATAAATTTACAGTACTAAATATAGATTTCGAAATTCCATCAACAGAAATAGGTATATATTATAGAAAAGATAATAGTTCAAAAGAACTAAAAAATTTAATTAAAATAATTAAAAATAATTTTAATTATAACAAAAAGTTATAATTACATAAAATAAAAGTATTTCACTTAAGCAAAATAGCTTGCTATAATTCTTATAGAGTTTATAGCAAGCTATTTTTATGCTGTTTATTTGATTTGAAAGGATGTTGAAAAATGATTTTATTTAAGTTATTTTGTGAATTTTTAAAAATTGGTTCATTTTCATTTGGAGGAGGAATGAGTACACTTCCATATATGTATGAAATGGCAAGAAATACTGGATGGATAACAGAAGAAAGGATTACTAATTTAATATCAATGTCTCAAGTGACTCCAGGACCAATAGGATGTAATATTGGAACAGTTGTTGGATTAAATACAAATGGAATAATAGGTGCAATAGTTTGTAACCTGGCTTTTATAATTCCTAATATTTGTTTTGTAGGTGTTGCATATAAATTTTTTAACAAAATACAAAAAAGTGAGAATGTAAATGAAGTTATAAAAGTAATTAGATCTGCAGCTTTAGCAATAATACTATCTAGTTCAATTACTATTTTTCAAAGTGCGTTTTTGAATGAAAATGGAATTATTAATTATAAAAGTATAATTTTAGGCTTATTCATCTATTTAATTAGTAAGTATAAAAAAATCAATTCAATTCTATTAATTATAATTTCAGCAAGTATTGCAGCTATTTGCAGAGTTTAGAAAAGAGGAATATAATGAAAAAGTTTTTAAAGTTTATATATGTTTTTTTTATTATTGGATTAGAATCATTGGGAAATATGTCTGCAGTTATGATTATTCTAGAGGAAAATTTAGTAAAGAAGAATGAATGGGTGACAAAAGAAGATGTTATTGATGCTGTTACTATCTCAAGAATAGGGCCTGGAGCTACTACTGCTAATGCAGTTGCTTTTTTAGGAAATAAAATTGCAGGTTTTTGGGGTGGAGTACTTGCAACCGTATGTTATACAATTGGTCCTTTAATTGTTATTGTTATAATAATGAATTATATAGAAAAAATATTAGAGTATCAATTAGTTTTATCTGCACTTAAAGGAAGCCTTGTTTGCATTTGTGTTGTACTTATAAATTCAACTATTTCAATGGGAAAAAGTGTATTAAAAAATAAATTTAATATTTGTATTTTTATTTTAAGTTTATTAGTATCAATTATCTTTAAGGTTTCAAGTGTATGGATAATAATTTTTACAATAATAATACGGTATAATAAAAAAATATAGCATTTTAGCAATGAAGATACTAACAGTTAAAAAGCAAAAACACCACAAATAGGAAAATTATTTAAATAAAGATGAAATATTCTTTATAATATGATAGTATATAAATAGATAATTGCGAAACTAAATTATAAAAATGAAGTAACATAAAATTAATAAATAAATATAGTTTAGGGTTAGTAAGAAAAGAAAAATAAACACAGAAAATAACCTATTAGAAATTGGCAATAATTTCCAGTAGGATTAT
>JAFRDD010000093.1 GCA_017404025.1 Clostridia bacterium | reverse complement strand
TAAAAATTACTTATATGAAATAGTTCCTCTTAGTTTATTTACTTTTAGAAACTATAATTCAGATAAGTCAATACTTCAATATAAAGACATAATTACACAGTCAGTTGTTGCAAAACAGCCATTTGCTATTGATAATGGAGAAACAGTACATTTCACTGGAACATATTCTTGGGTAGCACCAGAATATTCAACTGTAATTGGAGATGATGGATTTAAGAAGATAACAATTGCAAGAGATGGTTATTGGAAGAAAGATTATATAACTGAAAAGAATGCATTTAAAGTATCTTCATATAACTATTATGAAAAAGATAAGATAAGTGCTATAAATGTAACATATCAATATATTCCTAATTCATATGTAGTTACTGCTGAAATATCTCATCCTGCTATAGCATATGAATGCTTACTTGGAGAGGTAAGAGAAGAAATTAAGTATAGTTATTTATTAAATGGATTTGAATATGACTACTATAATTCAAATGCAATATCATATGATAATGGAACATATTGGGGTCAGATACAGTTACTTGACATAAATGATTCATATGTAAATACTAAAGTTAAACTTTATAAGAAGAATACAATTGTAAATTCAACTTATGTTGAAAAGATAGAAGTTCAACCTGCTTATGTATCTTATGAATATTATACTTATAAAGAAGCTACTCCTCTTTGTAATGAAAAGATTCCAGTTCTTTATAAGACTGAATTGATTCCTGCTAAGAAAAAGAAAGTACAGTATTGGGATAAGTCTACTAATTCTTACGCAATTAAATCTGTACTTGCTTCATATGCATATTTCTCATATTCATATACATATGAAACAGTTCCTTTCCAAGTAGCATCATACATATATTCAGATGGATTGAATATAAGTAATTTCCCTGTTCTTGGCGGCTATATTTCTAATATTGGAGAATCAATATCAAGTGAAATGAAAGTACAGTCAAATGCTGTAAAACAACTTACATATGATTTGACACAACTTGTTTCATATAATATTGTACAAGAAAGAAATATTGCTAATGAAGAGATCGTTACATTCTCAACATATCAGACAGTAATTGATAATACACTTAAAGAATTTGATAAGAATACTTCTACTTCATTAAGTAATATGTCTTCAGGTTTGAATGAAAAGATTACAACTCTTACAAATAAAGAAGAGGCTGCAATCAATAAACTTGAAGAAGGAGTAGTTGCTGAAATAATTGAACAACATAACATAATAAAAGATAGTCTTAATGATGTTAAGAATACTATAAATGATAGATTAGAATCATTTGAAGAAGTATATCATGCTGATACTATTGGAGAAGCTGCTAAAGAAGAAAAAGAATCTAAATGGGAAAGCATTACATATACACCAATAATTGAAAAACGTTCAGGTCTTATTTCTGGATATAGTTATTCAAAACAATCAGGAAGTCAGACAATAACAATTGGTGGTGATTCAATTGGAGAAATACTTCAGACTACTTTAGGATGTGTTTCAACATATACAGTTACAAAGTATAATGATAATGGTTCATATACTGTTACAACATATGAAGGATTCAATGGTCTTGCAAACATACTTGCTAACTTAAGTATCAATAAGAAACTTCCAGATTATAAAGAATTCATGGTTGATTTAGTACCTAAGATGTTTGCATCAGTTGACTTTGAAGGAGACTATAATATTGTATATGATGTAAATGGCAATGTAAAATCAAAGGAAAAAAGAAATCCTACAGATATTGCTAAGAAATGTATTATGAGAGCAGATATTCTTTGGGAAGAACTTAAAAAGAAAAATATTGTAAGTTAATTGGGTTTTGAACAAATTAATGTTCAATTACTATATTAAATTTTAATAAATATAACGGAGAAAAAGATTATGAAGAAGATTTTTGCAATTGTTGCTATTGTTGCAACTATGATTCTTTCTGCATCTTGTGGTTGCCGTCAGACATCTGCCCCAGTTGAGGACGCAGTTGAAGTTGTAGACAGCCTTTCAGTTGCTGTTGACAGTCTTGCTGTTGAAGCACCAGCTGAGGAAATTGCAGAATAATGTTCCATTGAATATTAATGAAACAAAATAAAAAAAGAGAGGTTCTAAATGAATCTCTCTTTAATCATCATATATAAATAATACATATAAATGTTTTGGTTTTATCTCTTCATATAATAAGAATTGATCTTTAATCCATAGATAATAATTATTGTCAAATGATTTGCCATCACTATGCCCAGCAAGAGCATCAGATACTATATTTGACATAAGTTCTTTATTTTCCTCAGTCTTTTTATAGTATTCATCATCTTTATTGAAATCAAAATCATTTATTAATTGTTCTTTTAAATTAACAATTACTCTAACATTTTCAAAATCAGTAATATCATTATCTTTTACCCATTTCCAAATGTATTTAGAGAATTTCTTAAAATCATTAGAATTACTAGGAATATTTGTATATTCATTTATTTCATTTACAATATTCTGATATTGATCTTCTATTTCAATATTTTTATCTAATTTAAGTTTTTCACTTATAAATGTATTGATTTGTTTCATATTACATCAATTCAATATAATCTTTAATAGTCCATTTAATATCTTCAAGATTTAAACTTTCAAGTGTAAGGCCTCTTGCATCAGCTTCTTTCTTCAATTCAGCAGCTTCTTTATCATATCCCTTCTTTACACAAATATCATAATTTACTTTTAATTTAGCATCACTACAAGAAGATACATTCTGTTTTCTTGTGCCTGCATGCCAAGCATCCATCTTCTTTTCTTGTTCTTCAAGTTTTCCATTGAATTTAGGAGCTTCTGTCTTTTCTGCATCAGCTTTTTGATTTTCTTCTGATTTAACTGGGAGTTTTTCTGCAATAAAATCTTTTAAGAATTCAACTTCAAATGATATTTCTCTAGCTCCAGTATTAAAATCATGTCTTTCTAAATCTTTAAAGAAATCTCTTTCAGCTAATTTTCTTGCTTCTCCTTTTACAGAAGTTTTTCCATTATAACCGTTTCCACCATACCAATCATAATATTCTTGCCAATGAAGATCAACATATTTGCCTTTTTGTCTTCCATTTAATTTAAGATATGCTTCTGAAGCTTTCTTAAATAAATCTTTCAAATAATCAGAAGCTTTCTGTTTATCAATACGAGCAGTAGGATAAAATGTAATATCAGCAACAGCTTCTTTATTTACTTTCCAATCTTCACCGAATGTCTTTTTACTATAATTAGTAAGAACTACTAATTTCTTGTCTTTCAAATCAAGAGCAGTCTCATCATTATAAGTTTTATTTGCTGGTTTTACTCCAAATGTAAGACCGTTCAACTCATTTAGTCCAACCTTGAAAAATTCTTTTAATTTCTTTTCACAGAATGGTCTGAATGCATCAAATACTTTATTGTCTAATTCTTTATATTTATTTTCATAGTCAGCCCAAAGTTTTTCAAGTTTATCATAAGCTTCTTTATATGCATCCTCTGTTGGGAAATTTTCCTTTCTTAAATCATACTTTGTCTTTTCAGGCTTATCTTCCTTCTTTCTTGTATTAGGTTGCCAATATCTAAATATAATTGTATCATTTTCAATTTCAAATGATATATCTTTTGCAAGAACTAAATATCTTTCAAAAAATTCTCTTTTCTTCTGAGCTTTAGAAGCTTCTTTTTCAGCTTTATATGTTTTAGCTTTAGCATCACCTTTATCTTTCAATTCTTCAATTGCCTTTTCATCTTTACATCTAATGCATCCCCAATGCTTAGCAATGAAATCTTCAAGATACATACCATTTTCAATATCTAATACAATATCTGCATGAGATGGTTGTGAAAATACTGCTGTATATCCATAGAATGAAAGGTCTTGTCCTTTTACATTTTTTATAACTACAGAATAATTCATTGTACCACCAGCAATTCTACCAGTATCACTACTCCAAGATGAAGTATTTACATCATAGTAATTACCATCTTTATCTGTTATATAGCCATTTCCTTCTCCACGATAATACTTGAATTTATCTGTGTATCTATTATTTCCGCTAAGATCATAAACATCACCAGCAATAAATTCAACTTCTTCCTCAGTTGATTTATCTTTTACCTTTCCAAGTCCAGAAGGTCTTTTTGAATTAGCTTCAAAAAGATATAAATATTTTAAGTCTTTCATATGATTTAATGTTAATTATATATAAAAATAATTTGAATTTTTTCAACTATGTACTATATTATAATGTAATTAAAAAACAAACAGTTATGAAAACCATTAAATTTATCCTCATTCACATTGAAACTTTCTTGATGATTATTTCTTTTGTTCTTGGCACTGGTGCTGCTGAGAGCCATGAATGGGGCTGGGCATATTTCCTCATTTTTCTTCCTTTCATCTGGGGATATATTACCAACTTTAACAAGCAGATTCATTTCTGTGAGGTCTATGAAAGGGCTTGGGGTATCTCCATTAAGAATAATAAGTAAAATATAAAATATCTAAAATATAAAATATCATGACCAGAATTTCTGATGTACAATTTGCTAAGATGTACAAATTCATGGAAGAGAACTCTGAAGATGTCATCATTACGGTCAAAGCAAATGCTGTTAAGGCAATTGACAATAAGTACGGTGTTTACTTCAATGGAACTGAAATGACCCCGACTGGATTAAAGGTCCGTAAAATTTCTATTATTAACAGCGCTGAGCAGAAAGGTGATAAAGTTATCATCAATATGCCTAAACATTCCTATCTTTCTGCCAAGTGGATTGATGAATATCGTTGCAATTAAGTATAACATTTAACAAATATTATGAGTAAAATGGAACGTTTCCGTATTATTAACAAGACCAATAAGACTGTCACTGTTAAGATTGGTTCTAAGGTAGTTACTTCCTCCTGGGAAGAGTTCAACAAGAAGCTTGTTGTGGTTGACAAGTTCTGGGCCGTTCTCAATGAGGCAGAAAAGAAAAAGCAGAAGGAAGCTGATGAACTTGTTAATGATGCAGTTATCTGCGTAATGCTTCAGCGTGGTAATGCTGACCCGATGCGGAAGCTTGGTGCCCTTGGGCGTCTTGCAACTATTACTGAGAAACTTCAGGAATTGCTTGAATGTACCAATGCCGAAGTTCTTCAGTTGATTCGTCAGCGGCTGATGGTTCTAAATCCTTTCATGGTCAATCCAATGTTTGACACTGATGTTCCTAAGAGAAACACTCTGATGACTGAGGAGGAAGAGGAACCCCAAGAAGAATATGAAGATGAATGTGAAGCTCATGGTTCTGGAAATACTCTGAGTGATCTTTGCCCTCAGCTTGCTGAACTTAAGGAAAAACTTGCTAAGTAATACATATTATTAACATAAAATAGAGGAGCCAACTTAGTTGGTTCCTTTATTGTATTATTTTAACATTAAGTACTATATTTATATATAAATATAAGTATGCACAGTTATGCCAAACAGTAAACTTACGCTTTTAATTGATGGCAACTGGCTTCTAATGTCTAGATTATCTGTTTTACAAAATCGTTATAGTGACGACGATAAATTATGTAAAGATCTAAAACTAATGATGATAAGATCTATTAACATAGTTTTGAAGCAGTTCACTGAAATTGACAATATCATATTTGTTTCAGATGGTGGAAGTTGGAGAAATAAAATTCCTGTACCTACATTTTTACAGGAGGAATATAAAGGAAACCGTGAACGTTCAGATGATATTGATTGGGATTTAATTTTTGGAGCATATGAAGATTTCTGTAATAAACTTAAAGCTGCAGGAATAACAGTATGTAAAGAAATGAATCTTGAAGGAGATGATTGGATGTGGTATTGGTCACAGAAGTTAAATTCTGAAGGTACAAATGTTATGATTTGGTCAAGAGATAAAGACTTGACTCAATTAGTAAAAATTGATAAAGATTGTTGTTTTACTATATGCTGGAATAAAGATAGTGGAGTAATTACAGTTCATAGAGATGAAGAGGAAATGGACTTTTTCTTTAATGAAGCATATTCTGTAAATGAACAGATTTATCATTCTATAATTGATAAAGCAAAAGAGTTTAAAGAAATCAATCCGCATTATGTAGTATTAGATAAGATAATTAGAGGAGATGCTGGTGATAATGTATTTCCAATATTAGTAAAGAAATCAAAGACAGATAAAGTATTTAGAGTAAGCCAGAAGGATATTAATCCTGAACTTGATTATAATGATTATGAGGAATATGAAGCATACATAATCAATCTTTTAAATCAAAAATCATATAAGGATAAGGTTGATAAGCCATTAGAAAACATACTTGAACATTTTGCTTATAACCGAAGACTTGTTGCATTACAGAAGGATTCATATCCCCCAGAAATTTTAGAAATATTTGATAATTATAAAGACTATCATTTGTGTAAAGATACACATGAAGTTGAATATCAATTAATTGCTGAAGCTAATTCAATAAGTTCAATTCTTGATATAGTTTGATTGAAATCCGGAACCAATAAGTTCCGGATTTTATTTTTATATATAATTAAAAGTATGTATACATGAAAAGAATTGATTCATATATAATTGAAAAATTACATCTTAACAAAGATATCCATTTAGGAGATAAGTATAATGCTGGTGATACATGCTTAATGTTATCTTATCATAATTTTAAAGATGGAAATGAACCAATTATTACATTAGATGTTATGAAAATATTGAAGATTGAAGAAAGTAAATTATATTATGAATTTAAAACTCCTTTTGGACATGTTATAAATCTTGAAAAACCAGCAGAAGGTGTAATGAATAAAACAAAAGGTAATTATTGGTTTTATAATTTTAGTGATGTATTATGTGAAATGATAATACCACACATAGAAGCTTTAGATGTTATTGATGAAATAGAAAATAATAATAACAAATGTAAATTCTTTAAGAAACTTGGATATATTCCAGATGATATAAGTGTTGATGATGATAAAGAATTTAAGCTAATGAAAAGTGGAAAAAAATTAGATTTTATATCATTTACTAATGATGATATAAATACATTAAAGAAAGCATTATGAATGATTTAAGTAACTATATATATAAAAAGTTACATTTAAACAAAGACATTAGTGTATCTAATAAAGAAAGATACAATAATGCTTGGGATGGGACTCCTGAAAAATTTTGGGCTTAATATATGAAAGAATTAGATTTATATATAATAGAGAAACTACATCTTAATAAAGATATAGAAATCAAAGGTGAAGATAATATAGTTGATGATATATTAAATTGGTGTGATATTCATAAACCAAAATATAGTGAGAAAATTTATGAGAATATAAAATATCAACTTGATAAATGGGTTAGAAAAAATAATGTAAATGCTGTTGATATGTATGCTGAAGATTCTAATCAATCTAAAGAGCATGTATCAAAATTATCAAAAGAAATAGCTAATAAAGCACATGTGCTTGGTTTTGATGATTTTTATAATTTATTTGTAGGCCCATTTCCTAAAGGAACAGATTTTAATGATATATTATTATACAAATCTGGAAATATAAATATTTACGGAAATGAAAAAGGATTAAGTTTACAAACAGAGAATTTTTCATTACTTGTAATTAAATTAAAATAATATGGCTAAAAAGATAGAAGAAGGTAATGCAGATAAAATGGCTGCACTTCAAGAAGCATTGAAGAAAATTGAAAAAGATTTTGGAAGCGGTTCTGTAATGAGATTAGATGAAGCTCCTCATATGGACCTTGATGTAATTCCGTCAGGTAGTATGATGCTTGATTATGCTCTTGGTATAGGAGGATATCCTCGTGGAAGAATTGTTGAAATTTATGGTCCTGAATCATCAGGTAAAACTACACTTGCTATTCATGCAATTGCAGAAGCACAGAAACTTGGGGAAATGTGTGCAATGATAGATGCTGAACATGCATTTGATAGAACATATGCAAAAGCTCTTGGTGTAGATATGAGTAAGTTATATGTATCACAACCATCATGTGGTGAAGAAGCTTTAGAGATTGCAGAAACATTAATAGCATCAGGAAGTATGGCAGTTGTTGTAATTGACTCTGTTGCTGCTCTTACTCCACGTGCTGAAATTGAAGGTACTATGGGGGATGCAAGAATTGGCCTTCAAGCAAGATTGATGTCTCAAGCATTAAGAAAGATTACATCTATTGTTTCAAAAACAAATACTTGTGTAATATTTATCAATCAACTTAGAGAAAAGATTGGTGTATTGTTTGGAAATCCTGAAACAACTACAGGTGGTAATGCATTAAAGTTCTATGCATCTATGAGACTTGATGTTAGAAGAACATCTCAATTAAAAGATGGAGATGAAGCAACAGGTAATATGACAAGAGTAAAAGTTGTTAAGAATAAATGCGCACCTCCTTTTAAGAAGGCAGAATTTGTAATTGAATATGGAAAAGGAATATGCCGAGGAACTGAAGTTGTAGATATGGCAATTGAATTTGATATAGTTCATAAAGCAGGCTCTTGGTTCAAATATAATGATGAAAACATTTGCCAAGGTAGAGACAAACTTATACAGTTCTTTGATGATAATCCTGAGTGGGCTGCTGAAATTGAAGCTAAAGTAAAAGAAAGACTTTCAAATAAATCTGAAGAAGATTTATAAAGTAAATTACAAATAATAAGAAATAAAAGTTTATTATCAATTAAAGGTAATAAACTTTTTTTATGCAAGAAGGATATGTATATTTGATTTGTGACCCAGCTAATACTACATTTAAAATAGGCGTCACAAGAGATTTAAAAAGTCAACGATTGAAAAAATTACAAACAGGTAATTCTACAGAGTTATTTATATGTTCTATATATAAGACTCAATATCCATTTAGGATGGAATCTATGTTACATTCTAAATTCAAATCAAAAAATGAATTAAATGAATGGTTTAATTTAGATGCTTATGAAGTTAGTCATTTTAATGATATATGTAAGGATGTAGAAGAAACAATCAAGTGTTTATTAGATAATCCATTTTTTAATAAGAACCTTAAGTAAAGATTGAATTATTTCAATCTTTTTCTATATTATATTGTAATTAAAAAAACAATACATTATGAATGATTGGCACAAGAAAATCCAAAAGCTTGATTTGACCAAATGGATTATTATCAAGTTTTATCATTATGCTTCTATTTGCCAGGACATCTTTGGTGAACGGGATGAAGTGTGGCATGATAACCCGCTGGGTGATGAATATATTAAGACTCTTTATTTCCATTTCCTTGAAATTGGAGATAAGTATCTTCAGCTGAAAACTGGAAATGCATGGTCAACGCTTCGCGATAACAAGACTACTATTGAAATCACAAACATTGAAACTGGTGATGTTCTTTACATTACTTCTAAAGATGGTCGTTGGTTGATTGGTAAGTCTGTTTGGTCTGAGTTTGGAAATATTACTAATTTTGGTATAACTTCAAAATCTGAATAATTATGGCTAATATTACTAAAGAACAATTCATGAAGTATTATGATGTTCAGATGGGCGGCGCTTATAACATGCTTGACCCGCGAGCAATGAAGCTTACTGGTCTTGATAAGGAGACCTATCTTGAAATCATCAAGAATTATAATATTTATTACACTAAATTTCTGAAATAATATGAATACTGACTATTACATAGGTTCTGGTGATTATTTTGGTGAAAACGGACCTAACGAGAAATTCAATAAAGAAATGGTGCCTAAGTTAATTAAACTTGGTATCAAAGAAAAAGATATGCCTACTGTTGCAAATATGTTTGCAGAAATGTATGATATTGGATATTGTAACGGTATGGATAATGCACAGGTAGATGATTAACTCTAAATAATCATATATATGGATAAAGCAATTGAAATTTATAAAGCTATCTTAAAGATTGATGAGATAGAAGAGCCATTTAGTAAATTTGGGCCTAATCATCCTAAGATTGGAGATTTAGTTGATCCCAGTGATTATTTTTCAGATAAATTTACATATAAGCTTGATAGGCGAGCTGGTGGATGTCAATGGACTTTAGAAGAAGTTAAATCTACAAATTGGACCCTTGAAGGTGTCAGATGGGAGAATTTCAATAAATATATGAAATTTGAATCTGTTGATAAGATTAGAGGAAGACGTAGATTTATGACATTTAAGAATGCATATAAGTTTACAGCTGAAATTGTAGATATGCCGGAGAAAGCTAAACTTATTATTGATTATAAGAATGGTAAGTATACTCTTATTGAACTTTTGAAGATTTTTAAAGAAAAAGGATATTATTCAAGAATTCATTTTAAATCAATTTTATTTGACATTAGTGGAGATGAATATCTTGAGGCAATTGAAAGTATGAATGATGAACAGACCTCCTAAGAAACCAAAGATGAGTAAAGAAAGATATCTCTTTCTTGAAAACATACGGACAAATGATCCTGAACATAATGCTGCTATCATTAAAAATTATCCTGATGAATGGAAAGATTTCAATATAGCATATAAGTATTATAATTATAGAGTACCTATTATAATTGGCGGTGGCTATACTGGGCAATAAAAAAGTTCCGAGTAATCGGAACTTTATTTTTATTCATTTGGTTCTAAAATTGTAACCTTTAATGAAGTTACTCTATATTGTCCAATATCACTTACAGTAAATACTATCTCATTTCCAAAACCTTCCCAAATTTGAGTATTATTTGTAATATTATTTAATGATGGTAAATTTGAAGTAATTGTTGCAGTTGTATCTGAAGTTAAAGTAAATTCTACTTTAGAAATTGTATATTCAGATGTTATTGTTATTGTATTGTTAGCATATATTCTTATTGC
>JAFRDD010000092.1 GCA_017404025.1 Clostridia bacterium | reverse complement strand
CCGCCAAGTTGCCAAAGGGACGGTTCCCATGACAACCTTTTGATAAGGTTGTCATGGGAACCGTCCCTTTGGCAACTTGGCGGAAGAACCGTCCCTTTGGCAACTATTAAATTTTCATAGAAAGTCCAACTTTTTTTCTTTCCATATCTATTTTTATAACTTTTACTTTTACGATATCGCCAACAGAAATAATATCTGAAGGGTTTTTTATGTATTTGTCACTCATTTCAGAAATATGAACTAATCCATCGTATTTAACACCAATATCTACAAATGCACCAAAATCTATAACATTTCTTACTGTTCCTGTTAAAATCATTCCTTCTTTTAAATCTTCTAATTTTAATACATCATTTCTTAGAATAGGTTTTGGCATATCTTCTCTTGGATCTCTTCCTGGTTTTATAAGTTCATTAATTATGTCTTGTAA
The DNA here is from genome assembly GCA_017404025.1 of Clostridia bacterium. Lineage (GTDB taxonomy): Bacteria > Bacillota > Clostridia > TANB77 > CAG-508 > CAG-269. The sequence continues at coordinate 12,021 of JAFRDD010000092.1, read as the reverse complement.
TGTCATTTCTCCTATTTCTAATTCTTTAGCAGTCTTGGCAACATTTACACTCTTTAATTTAGTTCTTAAATCAGTTAACTTCTCTTTATTTACTAAATCTTTTTTATCAAAACCTATTTCTTTTAGCAGTTTTTCTGTTGCTTCATAACTTTCTGGGTGAACTGCAGTAATTTCTAATGGATTATCTCCATCAATAATTCTTAAGAAACCTGCACATTGTTCAAATGCCACTTTTCCTAATTTTGGAACTTTTAATAATTGTTTTCTATTTTTTAATTTTCCATTTTCATCTCTATATTTAACAATATTTTTTGCAATTGTATTATTAATTCCTGAAACATAAGATAAAAGTGATGGTGTTGCTGTATTTACATCTACACCTACTTTATTAACACTATCTTCAACTACGCCAGTTAAACTTTCAGCTAATCTTTTTTGATTAACATCATGTTGATATTGTCCTACGCCTATTGCTTTTGGATCAATTTTTACAAGCTCTGCAAGTGGGTCTTGTAGCCTTCTTGCAATTGATATTGCTCCTCTTATTGAGACATTTATATCTGGGTATTCTTCTGTCGCAAGTTTAGATGCAGAATATACAGAAGCACCTGCTTCACTTACTATTACATAATTTACTTCTCTATTAGCTTCTTTTATCATATCTGCAACAAACATTTCAGACTCTCTTGAAGCAGTACCATTTCCTATTGCAATCATATCAATTTTATCTTTTTCTATTAATTTCAATAATTCCTTTTTAGCTTTTTCTACATCATTTTGTGGTTCCGTTGGATATACTGTTGTATAGTCCAATACTTTTCCAGTTTCATCGATTACTGCAATTTTGCAACCAGTTCTATATGCTGGGTCAAATCCCATTACAGTTTTACCCTTTATAGGTGCTCCTAACAATAATTGCTTTGCATTTTTCCCAAATACTTTAATAGCTTTTTCTTCGGCCTTTTCAGTTAAGTCTGAGCGGATTTCTCTATCAATAGAGGGTTCAATTAATCTTTTAAATGCATCTTCTATCGTTACTTTTAACATTTCTGTAAATTGAGTTTCACCTTTTATAATATCTTTTTGAATATTTATTAATATCTTTTCTTCTGGTTTATCTATTTTTACTTTTAAGAATTCTTCTTTTTCTCCTCTGTTTATAGCTAATATTCTATGACTAGGTATAAATTTAATTGCTTCATTGTAATCATAATACATTTCATAATTTGATTTTGCTTCTTCATTTAAAGCTTTTGTAACAATCAGACCTTCTCTATAACAAATCTTCTTTATATCTTTTCTGTAATTGCTATTATCTGATATATTTTCTGCAATAATATCTAATGCTCCTTGAATTGCATCTTCTTCTGTTTCTACAACTTTATCTTTATTTTTTTTATCTTCATCTGATAACTTATCAATATTTATGTATTCTTTGGCTATTTCATTTATAGGCTTTGTTTCTGTTTGTTCCATTATTATTTCTGCTAATGGTTCTAACCCTTTAGCTTTAGCAACAGTAGCTCTTGTCTTTTTCTTTTGTTTATATGGTCTATAAATATCTTCTACTTCTGCAAGTGTTTTTGCTACTCCAATAGCTTGTAATATTTCATCTGTTAATTTTCCTTGCTCGTCTATTGATTTTACTACTTCTTCTTTTCTTTGTTCTAAATTTCTTAAATAAGCTAATCTATCTCCTAATTCACGAAGTTGCTCATCACTTAATCCTCCTGTTACTTCTTTTCTGTAACGTGCAATGAATGGAATTGTATTTCCTTCATCAATTAATTTTATAGTATTTTCTACTTGTTCACTCTTTATGTTTAATTCTTCTGCTATAGTTTTAATAATTTTTTCCATTTTTTACCTTCCTTTTGTATATATTTATTTTGTATACTATATCATAATAATTGCAAAATTGAAAGAGATATAATAAAAATACTTAATTACAATTAGTATAATGCTATATTTAATTTTACAAAAAAATGATAAATTCGACATTTCTTATTGCCATATATATTTTTTTGTGCTAAAATATATATAAATAAATACGAAGGAGGATTTTTTTTATGGATAAGAAAACAACAAGTATAGTTGCATATCTTACTTGGGTTGGACTATTAGTAGCTTACTTAGCTGGTGATAAAGAAGGAGCTAAATTTCACTTAAATCAAGCATTAGTAATTTTCTTATTTAGCTTAGCATCAGTTGTTCCATTCATTGGTTGGATATGGGGATTATTTATGGTTGTATGCTGGATCATGGGATTCGTAGCAGCAATTCAACAAGAAGAAAAAGAAGTACCACTAATTGGTAAAATTAAAATACTTAAATAAATTAAAGCTACTTTTTAAGTAGCTTTAATTTTTTATTCTATTCCCAAATATTCATTATAAGTAATTTCTCTATCTATTACTTTTCCATCTTGTTTTATATCAATTATCCTATTTGCAACAGTCTGAGTTAATTCGTGGTCATGTGATGTAAATAAAATATTTCCTATGAATTTTTTCATTCCTTCATTTACAGAAGTTATACTTTCCATATCCAAATGATTTGTTGGTTCGTCAAAAATCAAAAAGTTTGCACCTGAAAGCATCATTTTTGATAATACACATCTAACCTTTTCACCACCAGAAATAACTTTAGCTTGTTTTAAAGCTTCATCACCAGAAAATAACATTCTTCCCAAGAAGCTTCTAACATATGTTTCATCTGGGTCTTTAGAATATTTTCTAAGCCATTCTGTTAAGTTTTCATCTGTATTAAATAAGTAATTGTTATCTTTAGGAAAATAACTTTTAGTTATTGTTGTTCCCCAAATTAATTCACCTTCATCAGTTTCTAGTTCTCCAGCAATAATTTGAAATAAAACTGTTTTTGCCAATTCATTATCTGCTAAAAATGCTATTTTATTTCCTTCTTTTACTGTAAAAGATATATTATCTAATATTTTTTCTCCATTAATAGTTTTACTAATATTTTTTACTTGTAATATTTCTTTTCCAGGCTCTCTATCTGGTTTAAAATCAACATATGGATATTTTCTATTTGATGGTTTAATTTCATCCAATTCTATTTTTTCTAGAGTTTTCTTTCTTGAAGTAGCTTGTTTTGATTTAGAAGCATTTGCACTGAATCTTGCAATAAAATCTTGTAGCTCTTTTATCTTCTCTTCTTTTTTCTTATTTTGCTCTCTCATTTGTTTTAAAGCTAATTGACTTGATTCATACCAGAAATCATAATTTCCTGGATATACTTTAATTTTTCCATAATCAACATCTGCTATATGTGTACATACTTTATTTAAAAAATATCTATCATGTGATACTACTATTACTGTATTCTCGAAATCCATTAAAAAATCTTGAAGCCAATTTATACTTTTTAAGTCTAAATCATTTGTAGGTTCATCTAATAATAAAACATCTGGATTTCCAAATAAACTTTGCGCTAATAAAACTTTAACTTTCTCTTTTGCTTCAATATCTTTCATTAATTTATAGTGATTTTCCGTAATTATTCCTAAATCATTTAAAAGCTGGCTTGCATCTGATTCAGCATTCCACCCATCAAGTTCTGCAAATCGTTCTTCAAGTTTTGCTGCTTTCATACCATCTTCTTCAGAAAAATCTGGTTTTGCATATATAGCATCTTTTTCCTTCATAATGTCATATAATTCTTTATTTCCCATCATTACTGTATCTATTACTGTATATTCTTCAAATGCAAAGTGATCTTGTTTTAATACAGATAATCTTTCTCCCTTTTCTAAAGAAACATCTCCTTTGCTTGGTTCTAATTCACCAGATAAAACTTTCAAAAAAGTAGATTTTCCAGCTCCATTAGCCCCTATTATTCCATAACAATTTCCTTTTCCAAATTTTATATTTACATCTTCAAAAAGTACTCTTTTTCCAAATCTAACTGTAACTCCATTTGCACTTAGCATTACAAGTCCTCCTTTATTATTTAAAATCTTGAATATTATATAATATTTTTTGACTTTGGTCAATAAATGTCTTGATATATTACTAAATGTGTGATATAACTATTTTTACATTCGTTTTATAGATTCTTCCTTAGCGGGGCATCTAGGTATTTCAGTTTTTAATTAAAAGGGAGGAATGTACATGAAAATACTGACGGATTTGGAACTTGTGAAAACTTTACGTAACTTGGAGGATATCTCTATTCGGATAGACAAAGATCATCCGCTTAGAGTTAAATGGCCCTATAAAGATGAGATAACCATTGTATGGTTTGCATCATTCATGGAATATCCCAAGACGTATAATTCAAATAACGAAATCTTAACTTTCGTTATTGATGACACGGCCTTTGTGGTACCGTGTTTTGAAAATGCGTGGAACGTCATATATTCGACTGACCTTAAAATGAACACTGGACTTTATTGTCCTCTTTCATCTATGGGTGAATATCCCGTTGATCACATGGATAAATGGGAAAATTTAAAGAAAAATGCGTTCATCCAAAAGCAGCAAGACACTTATAAATTTTGCAAGAGATTTTCTCTTAGCAAACATATAATTCCCTTGGATGATCGAGTTTTAACAGTGTGTACAGAGATTACACCAGAGGGAATTTATATTGGTACAAATAGGGTTTTCCCTTTTATAGCTCAGGTATCTGATATTAGAAATTTTATCGGTCATTACAACTATAATGATCTTAATAACTTCATTATATTTGTACACTATGATGGAAGAACATATTATTCATTTGATTCTTCTGTGATAATTGCTTTACTGGAAAGCAATTATGTGAAAGACCCTAATCTCACTATTCCTCAGCTCGCTTTCCAAAGCATATAATAAGTTTCATTTGAGTTCTTTATCTAATCAAAAAAGCCAGCTTACTGCTGGTTTTTTTGATTATTCATGATTAAATAATAATTTTATACCCCATAATCCTGAAATTCCAACCAAAGAATATATAACTCTGCTTATTATTGACATAGTTCCAAAAATTGTATCTACCAAATTGAAATTAAATAAACCTATTAATCCCCAATTTATTGCCCCTATTATGATTAAAACTAATGCTATTGTATCTATAACTTTCATTTTTTCACCTCCGTTTTTATTATATTTTTTGTTTTTTACCAATATTTATTCATAATATTGCAAAAAATTTAAATTAATGATATTTTATATATAATGTATTAAAGGGGGTTTTATTTATGAAAAAATTTTTTGTTTTTATTTTAATTGTTCTTATTATAGGAATATTAATTTTTGGATTCTTTAAAATTTTTAACCCAAATAATTCTAATAATAAAAATAGTTTATTCACATCTTCCTCACAAAATGTGGATAACTCATCAAAAGAAGAGCCCAAAAAAGATATTACTTTCACAATAACAGCTCTAGGAGATGTATTATGTCATAATACACAATATTGGGATGCATATAACAAATCTACAGATACTTATGATTTTTCTTATGTTTTTGAAAACATAAAAGAATATACTCAAGCAGGAGATATTACTATTGCAAATTTAGAAACAAGCTTTGCAAATGCACCTTACAGTAATTATCCAACATTTAACAGTCCTGAAAGTTTAGCAACTGCTTTAAAAGATATTGGTATTGATATCATAACAACTGCCGGAAACCATTGCTTAGACAAAGGTTTTAAAGGATTAAGTGAGACAATCGATGTTTTAGATAAAAACAATATTGAACATTTAGGAACTTATAAATCAAAAGAAGATCAAGACAAATTATTTGTAAAAGACATTAATGGTGCAAAAGTTGCATTTATAGATTATACCTACGGGACTAATGGAATTCCTATTCCAACAGGCAAAGAATTTTGTGTTAATTTAATAGATAAGGAAAATATTAAAAAAGAAATTGAAAAAGCCAAAGCCCAAAAAGTTGATGTTATAATCGCTTGTATGCATTGGGGAGAAGAATATCATACAACTCAAACAAAAAATCAAGAAGAATTAGCAGATTTTTTATTCCAAAATGGTGTAGATATTATTATTGGAAATCATCCTCATGTTATAGAACCATTTGAAACAAAAGAAGTTAAAATGCCAGATGGAACAACTAAGCAGTGTTTTGTAGCATACGCTTTAGGAAATTTCACAGCTGATCAAAGAAACATTAATACAAGAGATTCAATTATTTTAAATTTAAAAGTGACAAAAAAAGCAGATGGACAAGTTTCAATTGATAATGTAGATTATATCCCTCTATATATTTACAAAAATCCATCTTTATCTTTAAAGAAATTTGTTCTTATTGATTTAAACAAAGCTATCTCTGCATATGAAGATGGTTCAGACACAAGTATTGGAAATACAGCTTATAATTTATTTAAAACAGAACTTAAACAAATAAAAAATATAGTTGAAAAATAATTAAAAAAGATGTTTTTAGGAAATTCCCAAAAACATCTTTTTTTGTTAATCTAACATATCTTTCCTCTTTAGCCACCATGTTACCAATAATGTAAGTATTACAGAAATAGAAATCATTATTACAAATCCAAATGGATGATTTTGAAAAGGTACTCCTACATTCATACCCCAAAAGCTAGAAACCATTGTAGGTACTGCCAAAACAATTGTTATAGATGTCAAAAATTTCATAACTCCATTTAAATTATTAGAAATTATAGAAGCATATGCATCCATTGTTCCATTTAAAATATCTCTATAAATATTCGCCATCTCTATAGCTTGTTTATTTTCAGTAATAGCATCTTCAAGTATATCTTCATCATCCTCATATAATTTTATAATTTTTCCTCTTAAGGTTTTTTCCATTACTAATTCATTTGATTTAAGAGATGTTGTAAAATATACTAATGCCTTCTCTAAACTTAACATTTTCAATAACTCTTTATTTTTCATAGAATTTTTTAATATATATTCTGCAATTTCTGTTTCTTTATTTATTTTCTTTAAGTAGTTTAACATATATGAAGCATTTAAATATAAAATTTGAAAAATAAATCTAGACTTTTTATATGTTTGAAAATTTTTTATTTTCATATTTTCAAAATCTTCTATAATTTTATTTTTCTTTAAAGAAACTGTTATAAAATAATCATCTCTTACAACAATCATCCCAAGAGGCATAGTTGTATATATATAATTTTCATATTCTTTTTCTATAATAGGTACATCAACAACAAAAAGAGTTGTATTATCTTCTTCATCATAATCAATTCTTGCTTTTTCTTCATAATCTAATGAATCCCTAATAAATTCCTCTTCAATTTTTAAATTTTCACAAACTTTTTTTATATCACTTTCAGAGGGATTTACCAAATTTATCCAACTTCCTTTTTTAAATTCTTTTATTTCTTCAAATCTATCAGTTTCCATATCTGTATTATATATTTTTAACACTATGCTCCCCCCTTTTTTTCAACATATTAATTTTATTCTTTTTTATGTATTTTGTCAATTATCTTCCATAGTTTAATCGTTTTTCATCAGGTTTTCATCAGGGACGGTCCTTTTTGAAAAAAATTTCAAAAAAACATATATGAAATAATTCATATATGTCTTGATGGTGAGCCATCGGGGGATCGAACCCCGGACTTTCAGATTAAGAGTCTGCTACTCTACCAGCTGAGTTAATGGCCCATTTTTTACTTGCTTAATTATTATACTACTTTTTTCATTTTTGTCAATAGTATTCTATTACTTAAACAAGCTAATTAAACTATATGAAGCCAAAACTATAAGCCTAATTTTTCAAATTTTTTATAATTTTTACAGTATTTTTCTAACAATTCAAAATATTTTTTGCAGTTTGTTTTATATTTTAAATGACAATATTGTTTTAATACTACATAATCAATTACTTCTCTGCCATACATTACAATATCTGGATTAACAATTATATTTTTATCCTCGCATTTTCCTAATGAATTTATTCTTTTTATCATATAATCTTCTGGTGCAAAACCCAACATTATTCTCATTTTTTCCATTGATCTTTCTATTTCTACTTTTGCTATTTCATTATACATTTTTTGAATTGCAAAATCTAACATTTGCTCATTACTAACTTTTTTAAATTTGTTTTGCAAAATTATTTTTATTGTATCTTCTTCAACATTTAATTCTGCAACTTTAACATTTTTATATATAATTTTTACTCTATAATCTTTACCTAGCACTTTTACTGGATGTCTTTCTATTGTTTTTAAATCTTTTTTTAATTTTACTATATTTATATAAATCCCTCCAATCATTAATGCAAATTCTTGTTCGTTTTTTCTTTAGAGGTATTTTATATCATAATTTTTTTATTGTCAATAGTTTTTTCAAAATTTTGTTCGTTTTTTTTATTTTTATAAAACCGTACTTTTTTATGTACGGTTTTATTATTATTCTTGCACTTCTTGTGGCTCTTGTGGAGCTTCAGTAATTTCAGTTTTAGGTTCTTGTTCAGTACTATTTTCTACTACTACACTTTCTGTATTATTTTCTTCTACTGGTGTTTCTATTTGTTCACTTTTGGTCCCTTTTATAATAATTTTTTGTTTTGGTGTATATGTATCTTTTGACAATAAACTTCTTGAAACTACATTGCCATTTTGTGACATTATTTTATATGTTTCAGTTTGAATACCATTAGCTCCATTTTGTTTTACTGTTTCTTTTCCTTCTTCTATACTATCATCCTCTTCATATTGAGTTGAAAAAGGAATTGTTCCAATAGTTCTAGTTTCCAAAGTAATATCATATTCTTCGTCTTCTTTCATTCCGTAAACAGATATAGTAGCAATTCCACCTTGTACTCCAGCTTTTATTTTTATTGGGTATTTTCTTGTATTTTTAAATTTGAAATCTGTAAGGCCATAAACAACTGTTGCATCTCTTCCTGCTGGTAAATATGATGTTACAAATTGGTGATTTCTTCTTTCTACAATTTCAAGATTAGCCATTACAACAGCATTATATAATGTAGAAGAAATTTGACAAATCCCTCCTCCTAAGCCATCTACTACTTGACCTGCTGAAAATATCTTTGCTTCTTTATATCCTGCTGCAACTGTTCTTTCCCCTAGAGTTGCATTATAAGAAAATATATCCCCTGGTAATATTACTTTTCCATTTATTTTTTGACATGCAATTCTCAAATTAGTAGTTCTATCAACTTCTCCAGCATTATATTTTGTAGTGAATATAGCTAATCTATCTGGAAAGGCTTCTTCTCCAAATTCTTCCACTGTAATTTTAGGTTTAGTAATTTTTAATTTTATAACATATTCTTCTTTATCTTCTTTTATTAATTCCTTTGCTTCATCCACATCGAAATCTACTCCATAAACCTCTGGATAAATAGTAAATGGATCTTTTGTATAATATGCATCTTTAGCTTCTTTGTATACTTCTTCGTGAATTTTATCTATATTTATTGGATCTGGTTCTTTATTTTCCACAGGAATTTCTATATAATTTTTTGTTTCGCTTATATTGTTTAATATATTTCTTATTTCTTCTATCATCTTTTCGTCATTAATCTTAATTCCAGGAGTTCCTTTCGTAATAACTAATGTATTATCATCCTCTTCTTGATAATAACTTGATTCAACTATAGCACCTGGAAGTTTACTTTCAATATCTTTTATAGTATTTTTTGTAATTTCTTCATTTATTTGTGATCCAACTTTAATATCTTTTTTACCAATTAGAGTAAATAAAATTGTATAATTATTTGAAAGTATATTACTATTTCTTCCAATCTGATAAGCTTCTTCTACCGCTTTTTCTATATTATACTTAGTTTCTATAGAAATAGGATTTATTTCGCTTTCATAATCTTCATATTTTGTTAATATCTGTTTTTGTAACTTTTCATTATAAATTTCTTCTAATTTTTCTTTTGCTTGTTGCTTTCCAATTCCTGATACATCAATTCCTTCAATTAATACTCCAGAAATAATATTCGAATTATTAATATTAATTAATGCAAAAATAAATGAAAATATCAAAATTATAAAAATTGAAAAACATATAATAATCATTATTTTCTTACTTTTTTTATTTTTTGATTCTTCTTTATTTTTATGTTTTCCTTCTTCAGATATTTCATCTTCCTTCTCACATTCTTCTTTTGTCTCTACTTTTTTATTTGCGATTACTTCTTCTTTCTCTTGTTCTTCTTTTTCTTCTTTCATCTGTATTTCGCTATTTTTCATGAAAATCCCCCTTTTTTCAACTTTCTTAGCTATAGTTAATAATAGCACAAACTTTTTTTTTTGACAATACAAATTACATATTAAATATTATTCTTCCCTATTATTATTATTACAAATTAGATTTTACTTGATAAATCTAATAAAAGGAACACTATTTTTTAATGTTCCTTCTTATCTCATAACAATATTAACCTTTTACTATATAGTGCATTCCTCATATGTCATTTATCTTTTATATAATTTTCTACTTTTTTCTAGCTATTATTCTTCTTAATTGTAGTACATCTTTCAAATTAATCGTTCCATCATTATTTGCATCAGCATATTTTTTTTCTACAGTCGTAAGATTCCATGTACTCTTATTTTTTCCTGTTTTAATCATTGCAATATATCTTCTTAATTTTAGTACATCAAATAAACTTACTTTTCCATCATTGTTAACATCTCCATTAGGGAATTCCTTTTTAGGAGCAGTTGTTGGAGTAGGTGTTGGTGTTGGCGTTACTTGCGTTGGTTTTGGTGAATCATTAAATTTTATTTCTTGCTTTTTAGTTGAAATATAACTACTACGCACTTCCATTCCAAATTTTTCGTTTACTGCACATACTTTTGCATAAGCTGTACCTTCTGCTTCAAATCTAACTTTTACTGATGTAGAGGTATAAGCTTTATGTATAACTTTTTCTTCATTAATAAAAATTGCTACTCTATAATTAGTTGCATTTGTAACTTTATCCCATGAAATCTTTGCAGTTTTTTTATCCTCTTGTGTTATCTCAAATTTCAAGTTTTTTACATTATCTGGCTTTTTTATAAATACAATATTTCTATCTACTTGATTTGAAATTCCACTTACATAACCACTAGCTGAATACTGCCATATATCTACTGGATAAGTAAGATTATTATCAAATAAAGCATTTGAATTATAATTTGCATACCACATTTTATATAATTTAGCTAATTCTGTTGGTTTTCCATGAGCAGCAAGGAAATAGCATCCTGAATAAATACCTGCATCATATCCATTATTTAAAACAGTATTACAAAATGACTTACATATATTTGTTCCAAGTTCTGGGCCAATATTGCTTGATTCAAATCGTCCATTATCTATTCCCCCACTTCCTTCATAATCCATAAATATTGGCATATCTAGTTCTACTCCAGTTTCCTTTACTCTACTTACAGCATAATTTGCTTCAGCTATTGCTTCAGTTATATTTATAGCATTTGAATAAAAATAAGCTCCCACTTTTAATCCTGCATCTTTCGCCCCTCTAAGATTTTTTAAATAATTTGTATCTGTGTACAAACCTCCAGATCCATAATATCTTCCTCCAACCCTAATAATTGCAAATTCTATTCCCGAACTTTTAACTAAATTCCAATTTATATTTCCCTGATATTCTGAGACATCAATTGCATCATATTTTTCTTGATTTTCATATGCGTTTGAATAATTTAAACTTGCATTTGATGTCTCCGCTAAATGGTATCTACCATATACACTATTAGCTTTTTCTTTTTGTTTCATATATTTTACATAACCAGGATCTTCTAAATATTTATTTTCTTTGGCTTGTACAAAATTATTGCACATTACTAACATTAAACTTACTATAAAACTTAATACAATTAATTTAGTGCATTTTTTCATTTTTATCACATCCTACATAACTATTATTGTCGTTTGCAAAACTCTAAAAGCATTGCAAATACTGACTTTTTTTATTTATAAATCTATTGAATCACTCCACTTTTTAGTATATAATTAACATATCAACTTAACAATAACATACTAAAAAGAAGGAGTGTTTCAAT
>JAFRDD010000091.1 GCA_017404025.1 Clostridia bacterium | reverse complement strand
TTTGAGCCGTACTCATACAATTGAATCTATCATAACCAATTGCTTGTACTTGAACTCCATATTTACTTTCAATATTCATTATAAAATCTTCAACAACTGCATAATCTATAACTTTATCTCCACAGGCTATACATTTCATTGCTCTTACAAATGATCTATAGTCTATTTTTTCAAATGCATTCTTTTCTTCAATTCTTCCTTCTGGAATAAATGCTATACTTTCAAATAAAATGTTGTTATCATCATCTACACTTACCATTCCTATCGCAGTATTATCATTTGACTGTGATAAGTCTAGACCTAAATATACAACTCTACCTTTCCAGTCTATATTTGCTACTTTACATTTTTGAACATCTGCTACATCAATATAACTTTCTGTTCCTTGACCTTGGTATATGATATTACAATGTTTTGTTACAAAGTTTTCTCTGGCTGATTCTACTGCTATTGCATAAGCTCTTTTTTTAAGTAGATCATCCCATATTTCTTTTATTTCAAGTGCTACTGGATTACCTTGTTGTAATACCAAGTCATCTGTTTCCCAATTGTTAGGATTATCTGGCTCATATAATAAACTGAACCTTGTTTCATCTTCTATTATTCCATCTAACACCTTTTTAGAGTAGCTTACCTCATCTTCAAATGGATTATCTATTGTTGGATACTTGGTAGATATGATTATTCCTAGTTTATTTAATATATTTAATTGTCCAGATCTCATTGCTTCTATTGGATAGTTAGTATTTAATGCTCCAACTTCATCAGCACAGAATACATTTGGAAGTCTACCATCCATTCTTGATGTACTAAATGATAGTGGTGTATAAATACTTTGTTTAGGATTAAATTTTATATAATCTCTTAAGATCCTAAATCTTTTAGTATCTTTATATTCATATATTAATGGGCTTGATCGAATTGTTTCTGCTATTGCTTCACGAACTTCTTTTGATAATGCTCCATCTGGTGCTACTGAATAGAACTTTGAGAACTGTGGCTCTGATAAAAATAAAATTATAAATAAAGTTGCAGTTGTATATGTTTTAAAGTTTTTTCTGCATATTTCAAGCACTCCAGTTTCATATCTTCTTTTATTTGGATTGTCTTTATATACTATACATAGAATTGCAGTATAGAATAGCCATTGGTAGCCACAGGTACAGTCATATAATGTTTGCCCTGCTTTTAATCCTTTTGGCATTATAAGAATTTTTAAAATCTTATTTAATTGATCTAGTTTAGAATTGCTTAATATATATTTTTCATCTTTGCCATCACATATATCAATGAATTCCTGCATTTGTTTTTTTACATATTTAGGTGTTGTTTCTAACTCTATTGATTTTTTGCAGTATTCATATGCTTTATTCATCATGATCTTCACTACCATTTATTATCTTGAATAGTGGATCTTCTTCTTCTGTTGTTTCACTTACATTATAATTTTTAATTATTTTCATAAGCGTTGCAACTGTTCTATTAGCACTATCTGTTGTTGTATTGTAATCTCTTAGTGCTGGATTAGAATATATATTTTTTCTTCCTTTTACATATTCCTTTGTTACTGTTGCTCCATCTTCTTTGATAGCCTTTTCTAAGTCATTCAACATATTTAATTGGACTTGATATCTTTTAAAAGTAGTTATAAAGAAAAAATTACTCTGTACTCCACTTTCTTCTGCTATCTTTATGATTTCTTGAGCCTGTTCATTTAATGTCATCTTTGCCATGTTTACACCTCATTTCTTTTTATCTCATTTTCATAGCTTTTCATATTTAAATTATCGCTTATTATTTTTATTGATTTCACATTTTTAAATCCTAATGCACATATATAGGCTAATTCCATATCAAATACACATGGTTCTTTTACATCTGTGTGTAATACAAAGTCCTTTGATGTATAACACCATATTTGGCTTTCTTTATCATTTATTATGTATGCTGGTTCTAAGTATTCAGTATTTGGGTGATAGCTTTGACAAAATCCAATACTAACCTCTGTTCCTACTGGTATATTATTACTTCCTGCATAGCCAAAATTGATTATTTTTAGCCATTTTGGGTAGTGTTTTAATGTTTCTATTACATTTATACCACCCACACCAGTTTTGATTATCTTATGCCCTTTAAATCGCTTCTTAGCTAGTTTATATTCTTCATCTGTTGCTACTACTATCATTTAAAATAATCCCCATTCTGCGAACTTTTCAAAGCCACCAATGGATTCAATATATTTTCTTGCTATTTCAACTATTTCACTATAAGGTTTACCATCTATAGTGTCATCTCCTATTGCACAACATAGTTTTACTGTTTTTCCTGTTTCTTGTGCTTTTAAGAAAGCATATATGTTTACACTTACATCTGCTTTAGATAAGTCTTTTCCATGTAGACCTCCTCCAGTTACACTTTGAGCCATGTCTGAACCTAGTTTTCTATTAGTTGCTCCACTATCTACATCTGAACCACCTGTCCATTCTCCTAGTGGATTAACTGCTATATATGGTCTTTTTTCTAATGCATACTCTGATAGCACTTCACTACTAGCATTTGATTGGCATATTATAAGTTCCATATCATTTAGTATGTATTTGCCATCTGTTGGGTATTTTTCATATATTTCTCTTGCTATCTCACTAATTTCTTTTTCATTATCAGTTAATGGTACACCTTTAAAAATCCCATTATCTCCACATCTTATTTTTTCACTTTGATTTCCTGCTAGATGTTCATCTTGTGGTACTACTACTAGATCTAGGAATTGTCTTTTCCCAACTATTCTATCTAGTATTGGTTGTACTTCTTCAACTGTAATTCTTTCACTTGTTTCAGCGATAATATGGCATACACCATGCCCTATTAATACCTCAACTGCTATTTTTGGTCTTTCATTTTTAGAATATGCTAGGTCGACCAATGCTCCTGCAATTCTATCTGCCACCTTATCTGGATGGTTTCATTGTTGGATGCAAGTCATTCATCATTGGTTTATCTTCATGTATTACTGTGGTTGATATGCCATCGTTGTATATATCTTTTAGCATTTGTATTGCTTCTTCTTTTTTAAGACTATCAAAGTCTATCTTATCTTCAAATACAGTTGGGTGATTAAACTCATCTATAAAATAATGGGCTTCTCCATCTTTCCATCCGTATAGACATGGTTCATGTTTCCACTTATAATCTTGTCTGCCTAAATTAAAATGATTTTTAACCCATATCAAGCATTGTCTTATAGTTAAGTTATTATTTACACAAGTGGTTCTGAAGTTTATATCTTCGCTATCTCCGTACCATATATAAAATGCTCCACCCTCTTTTAGGTTATTGCTTAAGTTATAGAATGCTTTATTCAAAAACTCTTTAAAGTTTTCATCTGACATATCATCATTCTCTATAGTCATTCCTTGGCTATTTGATATTGCTACATTGTATGGTGGATCTGTTACTACTAAATCAGCAACTGCTCCATTCATTAGTTTGTCTACATCATCTGGATTTGTACTATCTCCACACATAAGTATGTGATTGCCTAACTTATAGATTTCTCCTCGCTTTGATTTAGGTTCTTTCATTGGTTCTATATCTTCAATGTTGAAATCATCATCTTCTATTTCTATCTCTGGTTCTTCTATCTCATCAAATCCATAGTAAGACATATCTAGATCTATATTTTGCAATTCTTCATTTAGTATATCTATATCAAATCCTGTATTCATTGTTGTTTGGTTATGTATTAGTGTATAAGCTTTTCTTTGGTCATCTGTTAAGTCATCTAGTCTTATCACTGGTACTTCATCCCATCCTAATTCCTGCAAAGCCATTAGTCTACCATGACCTTCTATGATTATATTGTCTTTACCCCATATTCCTATCGGATCATTCATACCGAATTCTTTGATAGACCTCTTTATCTGCTCTATCTGTTCTTCTGTATGTATTTTTGCGTTATTCTCGTATGGTTTTATCTCATTAATAGGTATATACTCTACTTTTAGCTTCATTTAATTATCATATCCTTCCTATTTTGTTACCCTCCTTAGTTTTTAGGCTATTTTAAGCCTTTTTTAGGGCTTTTTCCTATGTTTTAGGTACTTTTACCCCACTTTTCCAAAAAAACTTTGAGAAATTGCCTTTTTTGTGAATAAA
>JAFRDD010000019.1 GCA_017404025.1 Clostridia bacterium | reverse complement strand
TTTTTTAAATATTCTTCAAATAATTTATCAAGATTGGGTATATTAGAAATATTAGTATTTGCTGCCTTTATTCTTTTCTTATTACTTTTTCTTGAAACATTTGTATTATCATTTTTATGTTCTAGCTCACCAAAATGAATTCGACCAACTCTATCTATGTCAATATTAGACATATTAATAAATTCTGATAAAGCTTTAAGTTTTGCAAGAGCTTCTTCTGCAGCAATTTGTCTATATGTAGCCATTCACAAATCAATATATATTAATTTAATATAGAATTATGGAAACATATTATCATATAATTCTGAAGGATAAATACCATCTTGATAAACATCCTTTACAGTCATTTCTTTTCCTTCCTTCTTACACTTTTCCTTGATGTTATTAACATCATTTTCAATCAAATCATCCCACACTGCTCGTGCTAACATTGACACAAACATAAAAGGAATAAGCAATAATATAAACAAAAGTAATGTACCCAATATAAGCATAATTTTTCAATATTTTTATCTGTTTATAAAATAGAAAAAGGTTTGAAAAATTCAAACCTTTCTCTAAACTTTTAATAAATCTATTTTACATATTCGCCTAAAATTACACCCTATATAGTTTCCTATTATACATAATGCATAGTAAACTAAAAACTCAATACTTTGACCTTTAAAAAATGGTGCATATACAAAATATGCTGCATCTGCAATTGAGTGATTAAATCCACAAAGAATAAATGTTGGAATACCAATAAGCAATGGTAAGAATTTTTTATGTACTTTAGAAAGATGAACAGAAATATCAACAATTACACCGCAAGCAACTGCTTTAAAAAATGATATGTAAAATGGTGTAGTTAGTTTTGTATTTACAATATTTCTTGCTGTATCAAAAAATGATTCATTATTGACACTAAGCATCAAAATACCTGCACCTATTGCTGCACCAATGATATTATAAAATAACACTAATAATTTTTCTTTAAACTTAATGTCTGTTCCAGCTACACCTGTATAAAGTTTTATATTAAGTCCAACAATAGAACATATTCCAAAAGCAAACAATGATGCTCCTAATGGTCCACCTACAGATATGTAAGCAAATGCTCCTAAAGCAATTAAAAAACCAGATAATATATGTCTTAATCTATCAATCATTATATTTATGATATATATCTTGTGTTTTATTTGGACAACCGGCAGCTAATGAAAATGGATGTCCTAACATACATCTAATATTTTGTTCTTTATCATTATATATATATTTTAAGTATGCACAATCTTTGCATTTCTCGGGAATATTCATTTTTAATTCTATGTATATATTTGCATATATACATAAAAATAAAATTTGATAGCTAAATTTCCTTTACAAATGTATAAAGATATGTATCTACATCATGATTTGAATCATATGAAGCTGGAACAATTGTATAAATTTCCCACCCAAGTTTGACAAGAAAATCTAATACATCATCAAATGTTCGTAAATCTAATTTTTCATAATACTTATCAAACAAATCATATCCACAAAAATTGTGTTCTGTATAGAATCTAATATCATTAAACTTATATTCTCCAGTATTTAATGTTGTATATTGACTTATACGAATATGATTACTTCTAACTTGATTAGCCTTTATGAATAATGTTTTATATCTGATAGAACATTCTCCAGTATTTTCATATCGTCTTTTCATTTCTCAATTTCCCTTTCAATAGTATAAACAATTCTTTTAGTTTCTGGAACAACTGTTTTTGCACTATATCCTTGTATATCAGATTTAACAATTGTATATACACCCACTACTCTCCAGCCAAATTCTCCAACTAAACTTAATACATCATCAATTGTCTTAATTTGCAAACCCCTATGAGCTAAATCTTTAGATGTGCAAATGCCTTTTTCTATATATGTTGATTTAGAACACCAATTTAGTTCTCCAGAAGAACCAGACCAATCTAAGTATTCTGATTGCTCAATTTGTCTATTTGAAAATATTAAAGTTTTGTAATCTCTAATAATTTTCTTGGGTTCTGGAGTTTTTACTTCATTTCTTGCTTTCATCTCCAAACTTTTCTTTATATCTTTCTACATCTTTTGCAAATCTATCAGGAATAACGGAAAAATCAATATCATCTCTCCCATATCCTCTAATTGCAAACCACATTGCTCGTACATTTAAACAAGTATCAACTGTTTCTTTAGGATCATTATTATAAATATATCCATAAGAAAGTTCATCCTTCTTCCAAATTTCATTAAGCAATATATCATACACTTCTTCAGAAGTCTTACCATATATTTTGTCAGTGATATCATTACCGTCTGCCCAGATATCTGGTTTACCAGTCAAGCAATCAGTACCTAATCTAAGGTTGCCCCCATTATGATGTTTAAAATCAATCCATTGGTCTGAAATGTCACGTTCATTTTCAGTGTTGAAAAATGCATCAAATTCTGCAGTATAATCATATTTATTAAGTACAGGTATAAGATTTTCTTTAGCCCACTTCAACTGTTCAATTCTATTTTCCATGATTTTAAGTTCATGAAAAAGAAGGTCAGTTGTTTGGAGAGATAGACAATATTCAAATAAGTCAAGTGTATGCTTGTTATAATAATCAGGCTCTTCAACAAGAGTAATACCACTTGTATCACCATCTGTAAAACCAGCAACATTACAAATAGGAGACTCAATATGACAACTTGAAACAATATAGTTATTATAATCAATTTGATACTCTGTGCCGTCTTCAAGTGTATCTAAATATGCTCTAAATTCATCAGTGGGATAAACCCAAAGACCTACTGTATAATTGTCTTTTTCAAAACTTACAATTTCGAGATCACCACAAAGAAATTGATAAGGTACTATTTCTTCTTTATAACCTTTGCTATGAAGCAAATCAGCAAATTCATTAAGTGTTTTCATATTCATTTATTATCTTCAAGCCATTTATTTTCAAAATAGTAAAATCCTGTAATAAGTAATCCTGTAATAATTGCCCATACAATCCAATATAAAACAATTAACATAGTACTGTTATTTTTTGTTTTATCTATGATTTGATTATATGTATAGTTTGATTTAAAAGTTAAATCATTATATGTTTTATCTTTACATACTCCAATCATACAGCCTTCTTCATATGTTGGAAATACTTCATAAACATATCTAATGTTATTTCTTTCTTTAGTTGTAGAATGATATTTTAAACTTTTATGATATTTAATATCATTCATGCCAAATCTTTTCTGTAAAAATTCAAGTGAATCAGCAATAAACTTTTCATCACTTACATAATCCCAGCTATGATATGTTTGTGTATGAACTCTAGTATGTCCTTTTCCGTCAGTTGTTGTATAAGTTCGTGTATGAAGTCTATATTCCTCTTTAATTTTTTTAATAATCATATATTCACCACTTATATCTGGTATAGATACTGGATGAACAGTTATGATTCTACCATTAGCAAGGAAGTCACCAGCATCAGTACGACCAATATAATCAAACTTATCAGTATCACTATCAATTTTGATAGCTGTCATTACTGAAGCATTCTTTTCAAATAATGCTGATGAAATAGAATTAGATATCCATACACCCAATCCCACCATTATTGCAAGAATGATTGTAGAAAATAATATTTCTCTTTTAGTGACTTCCATTGTTTAAATTATTTAAAAGGAAACCTTAGGTGCATCAACAGAGGTATTTTCAAATTCTAGTCTCTCATAAGTTTGAACATCATAATTAGCCATATTAAGAAACTGCTTATTTGGAAACTGTCTTACAAACTGATTATATTTTGCAATATTTCTATTATAAACTTTCCTATGGTCAGAAATCTTATTCTCAGTAATAGCAAGTTCATTCATAAGATCCTGATAATTCTTCTGGCTCTTCAAATCAGGATATGCTTCAGCAACTGCGGCAATCATAGTTTTAATTTCATCAGCAGTAGCTCCATTATTCTGTCCACGAGCAGCAACTACATCTGTAAGAGTTTTGTACTCATGTTCATCATAAGCCTTGACACATTCAACAAGATTAGGAATAAGATCAAAACGTCTCTTCTCCTCAGTCTTAATGTTATCAACTGAGTTACTAATCTGTTCCTCCATACGGATTGCGGAATTCTTAACTCCCTGAGCAGTAAAAATACCAATCAGAATAACGGCTACAATAGCCAAAATGATAATCAAAGTTTTCTTCATAATGCTTTATTTTATTAATTAAACAACTTCTTTAAACATATTATCCCAGCATTCGGAACATGTACCACTGATAAGAATTTCTCTTTCAGATGCATTAAGATAACTAAATGCATTCTGTACATGAGTTCCACGAAGCCATCTATAATAGTCATCTTTTTCTACATATACACTGTGTTCTTTATGACAGATTGGGCAAAGAACTGAAATTTCAAATTTTTCTTTAAAGTCCATATTAATTAATCTTTAGGGAGTTTATCATTTACATTCTTAACAGCCTTAACAGCCTCATTAAATAGATTCTTTATATTTTCCCCTTCCATAAGGTCAACAGAATAGATCTTTTCAATTCCATTAGGACCTACTGTTGAAAGAGTTCCAATGCAGCAATCATATTCAGAACGATAAATAGAGCACGGCATAAATTTTCTTTCTCTTGTAATGATTGCCTCAACTGTAGATGCAATACAAGCAGCAGGTGCCTCCCAAGCAGATGTTCCAAGCAATTCAGTTAAAGTTGCTCCACCCTTTTTAGTTCTTTCAACAATTTCATTACATTCAATATTAGAAAGAACATCTTTAACCATGATATAATTATCTGTATTAGGTTCTACAAAATATGCAGTATCAATAAGTGGAATCATATGAGTATCACTATGCATTCCAATTACCCAAGCATGAATATTATTCGCAGGAATATCATAATCATGTTTCATAAGCATATTCTTAATGAAATAAGTAAATCTTGAAGAATCAAGAATTCCGCCCATTCCAAAAACTCTCTTATATGCATCAGGCATACCAAGTTTCTCAAGAATTTTCATTGCCTGATAAGTCATTGCATCCAATGGATTGGAAACAATGATATAAACAGCATCAGGAGAATTAGCATAACAATTCTCAACGACACCATTCATAATTCTTGAATTGATACCAACAAGATCCTCTCTCGTCATTCCAGGCTTTCGTGCCATACCAGAAGTAATAACAATAACATCAGAATTTGCTGTTTTAGAATAATCATTGGTAGAACCAACAATATTGGTATTAAAACCAAGACTACGAGAACACTGGGAGATATCCATTGCCTTTCCTTCAGCAACACCTTCCTTAATGTCAAGAAGTACCACCTCATTAACGAAATTCATACGAGCGATATTCATTGCGGCAGTCGCTCCTACATTTCCTGCACCAATAATAGAAACTTTTCTCATAACTTTAATTCTTTTTGGCTTCAAAAATAGCCTTTATATGTGTATAATCTTCAAGTTCAATATTTAAATCTTCTTTAAAACATTTGTCAAGGAACGGAACCCTGAATCTTTCAAAGAATGTCAAATTGTATGTATCAGTAAATCCACGAAGAAATTCATCAATATACAAAGGGAAATAATTTTCATGAACCTCTCTTTCCCAATTAATTTGCCAACGGTATTTAAGAAGGAAATGAATAAAATTCTTATTATTAGTAGTAGGTCCCCAAATGTCACGAAAACTATTAAACAGTTTATTAAGAATCGGA
The DNA here is from genome assembly GCA_017404025.1 of Clostridia bacterium. GTDB lineage: Bacteria > Bacillota > Clostridia > TANB77 > CAG-508 > CAG-269. Next base: position 1,273 of record JAFRDD010000019.1, on the reverse strand, counting down.
TTTCTAGCAACATAATCAATTAACTTGTTACGAAGCTCTTCATTTGTTTCTCTATTGATATCTTTGCTGCACATCATATCTCTGATGCAAATATATTTGAATCCTGAGTGAAGAACCCTATCCCAGAAAATATCAATGTCAGCATTATTTTCAGCATAAGAATAAACTTCATGAATAACAGATGATAGAATCAAAACACTTTGCATATCATCTCTTACCTTCATTTCAGCTTCTACCTCATCCCAGTTAGATGTGAACAATACATTATCAGTATAATGAGTGAACTTAGTTTTTGCAAGATCAATCATTGTTTCAGAAATATCATAACCAATGTAATAAGCCTTGATTCCTTGTGCATCAAGAAATTCATACATTGCATTGATAAGAGTTCCATCAGCACACCCAAAATCCACAAATAGATATTCATGAATGCTACGATGAAACTTCAAATTATTCAAGAAGAACAATTTATCACTAAGGCCTTTAGCCATATTTTCATTGTATGAAATGATATTCTTAAAATCAATTCCTACTTCCATAACATTTGTTTTTAATTACATTATAATATAGAATAAAAAAGCTGGAATTCAAAAATTCCAGCTTTAAATTAAATTATTTCTTTTTATTAGGCGATAACATCATGTACATTCTTTTTCCTTCAAGTTTCGGCATATTCTCTGCTTTACCAAATTCTTCACATTCAATTGCAAACTTAAGAAGTAATTTTTCACCTTGCTCAGTAAAGTTTATTGAACGTCCTTTGAAGAATATAGATGCCTTTACTTTATTTCCATCCTTAAGAAATTCTTGTGCATGTTTAAGTTTAAATTGAAAATCATGTTCATCAGTATTTGGACCAAATCTAATTTCCTTTATTTCAACAACTTTTTGATTAGCTTTCATTTCTTTCTGTTTCTTCTTTTGCTGATATAAATACTTATTATAATCAGCAATCTTACATACAGGAGGTTCTGATTTTGGATTTATTTCAATTAAATCTAATCCCTGTTCATCAGCTAAATGTAATGCTATATGAGTATCATAAATACCATGTTCAACATTTTCTCCTACAAGTCTAACTTTAGGAACTCTAATTTCGTTGTTAATTCTTAGATTATTTTCGTCTTTCTTCATTTATTTAATTTAATTATATTAACATAATGATAATATACCACCTCTTTGTTCAGCTATATTTAAAATTTTTTCAACTATAGATTCAGTATAGTATGTTCTTACTTCTTCTTTTTTACATGAGCCATCTGAATATGTTTTA
>JAFRDD010000005.1 GCA_017404025.1 Clostridia bacterium | reverse complement strand
TTCTGAAATTGTACAATTCAAAAAATATTTTATAATATTGTGTGGTGTTTTTCACACAATAAGTGAAAAACACCTTAAAAGCAAAAGAAAATATTATAAAAATTCGTAAAAAAATGTGTCTAAAAACTTGACATAGATCCAGGTATCATAGGTGTATAACGCTACTTGTACTCTAGAAATTTATATGAAAAATCTTCTGGAGGGGTAGCGTAACCTCCAGAGTGACTACTAAGGAGGTAGTACTATGAATAAAAAGGTAACCCTGGAAAGAAGAGCATTTTCAATTGATTCGTTTTTTTGCGATGAGATAAGTTTTCTGATAGAAAGCGAAAAAGAAGTAATTCAGAGTCAGTTCGCTTATATTGAGTTTTCTCATGAGGAAACAAAAGAGATCTTATCTAAAGTTCTCCCTGCTGACTACTACTATCAGATATACGATGCAAATAACGAGGATGATGAGAGTTCTTATAACTATCTTCAGACTCTTAGCCCCGAAGAACTCGATAATCTTGAGCAGATTATCGACTATCTCGAAAAAAACATTCGTACAGAAATCCTTAGCACTGCAAAAGGATATGCAGAAGTGTATCAGGATGACGAAGATGAGTGCTTCGATGAATGTTATTCGGATCAAAAAGAATGCTATTGGGGTACCGGTTATCACGTCGGAAGTGGTGTATACTGCGATGAAGGCGGCGATAATTGGGAGTTCTAATTACAACTCCGAGTGGCTGAGCAGCTTATGCTTAGCCACTTTTAATTTTCATTTTTTAACCAATTTAATAATATTTCAAATTCTTCATAATGATTTTTGAAAAATTTATCATCTGCCATTAATGAATGAATTTCATCTACTGAAAGCCAACACACAGACTCTACTTCTTCTTTTTGTAAAGTTAAATTTTCAATATTATTTACATCCATCTTTATATAATAATCATCCCAAAATACTCTTCGCGTATCTGATCTACCTGTGTAATATAATTTTAAATCATTTGGTTTCAACTCTAATCCAATTTCTTCTTTAACTTCACTAATAATTCCTTGAATACTATCTTCACCAGATTTTGGATGTCCACCAGTTGTAGCATATTTACCATTCTTTATTTCGCTTCTTTTTTGTATTAGGAATTTTCCTTCGCTATTTTGTATAAATACCAAAACAACAGTTATATAATTATTTTCTGGGATAGTATCACCTTTAAAAATAGTTTTTCCAGTTAATTTTCTATTTATATCATATAAATCTCTTCGTTCCATATATTTATCTCTCCTATTATTTATGATTAATATAACTTTTTATATTATATATTAAAGAACAAATAATCACAATAATTATTTGTTGCAAATATTACTATTAAAAAAGTTTTAAAAATGAACAAAGCTCCCTAATGGAAGGAGCTCTGTTTAAAAATCGCACTGCAATGACAGGCGGAAACCGTTTTTATTCAGAAACAATAAAGTATATCAAAAGACTGTCTGCACCATCATCATTTAAAACTTTATATCCCCTACTTTTTAATTCTTCAATAAAAGGACGCAATCCTTTTATCGAAGCATGCCAATTAAATGTCCCTTTGAGTTCAGATAAATTTTCGTATCCACCAACACAATCAATGAAGCATTTCTCAGCTTCTGCATCTGTGTTATAGGTATCAACATCATAAAGAATTTCACCAAAAGTAAAAGTGTTATTCTCAATATTCTTAACAGCTATACCAAACACACGACAACTTATCGCTAACAAAGGTTTACTTCTAAAGAACTCTGCAAATTTGATCTCTGCCTGCTCTTCAAAAATATCGACTAATTTTTGGGCATTATCATCTTTCCAGATTTCTTTTCGGGTTTCTTTTACAAGATTAGCAAGTTTGTTCATAATGTACCTCCTGCCTTATATGGGCGTTTTCAATGTACTGTGGGCGAATTCCCACTTATATATAATTATAATGTATTTTATCTAAAATTTCAATTTTTTTACATTTTTCTTCCCTCTGTATGATTCATTTATGATAATGTCTTAATAAATCATAATTACTACTATCATTTTAAAACTTAAACTTTACTGTAAAAAAGAAAAAGTATATAATGATATAAATAACTTAGAAAAAGATATACTAAAATATCTTATAAACAAGGAGGAAAACATGAATATATTAACAATAATAGGAACCGCACATAGAGGAAATACAAGAGCAATAGTAGATTTATTTTTGAAGGAATTTGAAAATAAAAATAATAACTTTGAAGAAATAATTCTTCCAAATGACTTTCAAAATTTTTGTCTTGGATGTGCAAATTGTATATTAAAAGGCGAAGAAAAATGTCCACACTTTAATGATGTAAATAAAATAGTTGAAAAAATTGAAAAAGCTGATTTAATTATAATTGCAACACCTGTATTTGTTGGTTCTTGTACAAGTGGACTTAAAGCATTATTAGATCATTTAGCTTATATGTGGCTAGTACATAGACCAAAAGAAAGTATGTTTAATAAGGTTGGTTTAATAATAACTTCTGCTGGAGGCTCTGGAGTAAAGCAAACTGTTAAGTTATTAAAATCCAATTTTTTCTATTTAGGTGTTCCTAAAATTTATAATTACGGCGTAACCACTATGAAAATGGGTGGCAATTATTGTGATTACAAAAATAAAGATAAAATAAAAAATCAAGTAAATAAAAAAGCAAAACAAATAGAAAAAACACTATCAAAAAGAAAAGTCGGAATTAAAACAAAACTCTTTTTTAACTTATTTAAAATGACTCAAAAAAACGGTTGGAACAAACTAGACGTAAAATATTGGAAAGATAACGGATGGCTAGATGGAAAAAAGCCCTATTAGAAATGTTTTTAGATTTCTCAACCATTAGTTGATATTAATAAAAACCCCACACTCAACCATCGGTATGTAGACTTAAATTTAAAAAAATTGTATGATTTATTTAAAGGAGGTAGAAAAAAATGGATCAGATTAAAATAGGAAAATTTATAGCTGAATGTAGAAAAAAACAAAATTTAACTCAAATGCAATTAGCAGAAAAATTAAATATAACAGATAGAGCTATATCAAAATGGGAAAACGGAAAAGCAATGCCTGATTCATCTATAATGCTTGATTTATGTAATGAACTTAAAATAAGCGTAAATGAATTATTAAGTGGGGAGGTTTTAGAAATGAATAATTATAATGAAAAGTTAGAACAAAATTTAATTGATATGGTAAAACAAAAGGAAGCATCAGATAAAAAGATGTTAAAATTAGAAATAGTAATAGGATATATTTCATCAATTACTTTTATGATTTTGATTTTTCTTGCTTCTTTTATAGAAATGCAAGATTGGATTAGAATTTTATTAATTGTTTTTGGATTAATTACATTTGCTATAGGAATGTTTAATTGTTTAAAAATAGAACAAACAGCTGGATATTATGAATGTCAAAAATGTCATCATAAATACATTCCAACATATTCAAGTGTATTATTATCTATGCACATGAACAGAACTAGATATATGAAATGTCCAAAATGTAATGAAAAAAGTTGGCAAAAAAAGGTTATACGTAAATAATTAAAAGAAGTAAAAACTTTGGAGTATTACAATTCAGTATGTTCAATTAGTTTTTACTTCTTTATTTTATCTATATCTATACTAAAAATCTGTCCTATTGTTATTAAAATAATCTTTAAGTCTAGCCAAAAACTCAAATTATCATAATATTCTACATCACACTCAAATTTTCTTTTATTTGTTATTTCTCTTCCCCCACTTATTTGAGCTAGACCCGTTATACCTGGCTTAACTAAATATCTTTTTTCACTTATTCTTCCTTTAAATTGCTCAGATTCACCTGGAATGAATGGTCTAGGACCCACTAAACTCATTTGGCCAAATAACACATTAAATAATTGTGGTAATTCATTTAGTCTAGTTTTATCTAAAAATCTACTTACTTTTGTATACGTACCAGATTTCGTTGTTCCATCTGGATCTAATACTTTAGTTCTAAATTTATACATAATATATGTCTTTTTGCGCAATCCTTCTCTTTCTCTTAACAAATTGTGCAAGGGAAGTCCTAAATCTATTAATGTAATACACATCACTATAAACATAAGAGGTGATAATAAAATTATAAGAATTAAAGACAATATTACATCTAATATTCGCTTTATATACTTCCTATACATTTATCATCACCTCTTATATAATTTATTTACTAAATTATATTTAATAACTCACAAAAATTCAATGGTTTTTATCATTTTTTAATATCATTTTCTTGTAAAATTATTTTCCATATACTATCATCAAGTGCAAATTCTGTAATATAGCCCTCTAATGTCTTTGCTTTGCTTAAAAGACTTTTATTGTGCTTATTTATATAAATATTTGCCTTTGCTTTTCCATTTTTGGCTTCTTGTATTAAATTTAAAACTGGAGAATTACCATCTAAAGCAATTACAATTGAATGTCTTCTTTCGAAAATTTCATAATTAAAGCTTTTGTAAATTCCAAAATCTTCACTTTCTGTAGAAATTCTTATTCCTGATATTCTAGATTCTTTTAATCTATCTTTAACATCTTTTTCTATCATATTTGGAATTATTGCATATACCTCTATTTTAGGATTTATTTTTTGACATAAATCTAAAATTTCTTTTTCGTATCCTTCTAATTTATGTCCTATAACAAAAAATGCTTTATTTTCATCTATACTCTCTACTAAATGTCTCAATATTTCAGTTTCTTGTTGATATGCAATTGTTTCATTATTTTGGCCATTAAAGCTTCCTCCTGCTACGATAATTGGTATTTTATCTAGTGGAAATTCTTTTATCTTACTTTCTAATTCTTCAATAGCAGGTACTTTTTTAGTTAAACGTAGCTTAATATCTTTTTTTAAATCTCTTTCAATTATTTTCTTTTCTTCTTCTAAAAGAGCTTCTCTAATAGTTCTTCCTTTTAAAAATTTATCAAATTTTTTTGATTTTTCATCAAAATAATTTATGCTATCTTCAATTATTTGTTTTTCTACTTTTCGCATTTTTTCAAAATCTTTACTTGTTAATCCTAAAATATTTTTTAAAGCTAATTGTTCTTCTATTGCGTCTGTCCCATAAAATCCACATCCGTCGGTTCCTTGCACACAATTGATTCCTTCTGCTAAATATTTTTTAAGTGGATGATTTTCCATTCTACTTAAATTATTTAATCTTACATTAGATGTAATTTGAAATTCAAGTACCGCATTGCTACTCCTTATTTGCCTTATTAATTTCTTTCCTTCTTTGGTTGATAATTCAGGTGTGTATAATCCATGTCCAATTCTTATCTTAGGGATCTTTTGACCCTTCTTTAAAGAATCCTTTACACATTCTATAGAATTATATACATTATTTTTTAATCCATCATTTTCTCCAGCATGAATTCTTATTGTATAATCTTCATCCTCTTTTTCTACATATTGAACAATTTCTTCTATAACTGGCTGTAACTCAGAAATATCATTTATTTCTTCTCCTATAAAATCACTACCAACAATGTATGGATCTTTACTTATAGTTTTTAACACGCTTAAATTTTCTCTTAAATATCCGCTTCCTGCTATTTTATCTCTTATTATTGTAAGCGGAATTCTTCTTATAGCAACTAAAAATCTTATTCTAACTCCTGTTTCTTCTTCTATTTTAGGCATTATCTCATGGACATCTTCAAGTAATTCTATTGCAGGGAGCCCTTTTTTCGTTAATGTTGTATCTGAAATTTCGACATAAAAAATTCCTTGTTTTTGATATTCTCTTGCAATCCATAAAAGCTTATCTTGCCTTAAATTATTATTTTTATAGACACTTCCTCGTTTTTTATCTTCTATCATTTTTAAAACGGCATCTTTTATGTCTTTTTGAGGAATTTTATTTATTTTTTCTAAATCTAATTTTATTTTTTCTTTATTTTTGCATTCAGTTCCTTTTGCAAAAACATATCTATATAAATATAATTTTTCCAAATTAGTAAATACTGCCTGTCCATCTTTCATTATAGCCAAGCTACATCTTATTTTTTCAATATTATAATTTGCATTTTTCAAATTATTTAAAATTAAATCCGCAAAATTTATAGTCGTATTATCATCAATTCTTCTTGTTAAATATTTTCCAACTAATGTAGAATTTTCAAAATTTTTCTTTACTAACTCTCTTTGTTTAACTAACTCATTTTCTTGAGATTTTGTTAATTTTAAATTTAATTTTTTAATATAATATAACGGATATTTTATTTGATGACTTATTCCTAAAGCAATTAAAATATCTGGTGATAAATTTGCATTCATATGTGTATGCAAATCTGTTCTAAACTTTTCTTGTTTTAATAAATATGATTTAACAATCGTTTTTTCTATCGGAAATTTATAATCTTTAGTTTGTGACATAAATGTTTTCATTATAGACGGAATTTGAGCTTTTAATTCAATTTTTCCATTTTTATAAATATTAGCAATCTTTATACCACCAAGCCTTAAAATATAAACTTCTTCATTATCAGCATTTATACTTGCTGGAATACTTCCTTTTATAATTTTCATATCCTTGCTATTCTTTACAGTTTTAACTTTAAATAGTTTAGCCAGATTTGTTATTAAATTTCCCGTATTATGATTTGGAGTTTCAAAAATATATATTAATTCATCTTCTTTTGCTTGGTACAATTTTATGATAATATCTTTTTCTTTATCTAAATATATTTCATCTAAATATTTCATCTATGTCTCCTCTCTAAATTTTATAGTTTTTCATCAGGGACGGTCCTTTTTGAAAATTTTTTTCATTTTCTATTGGTATCAGTCTCTACTTCAAAAATTTTAATAATTATTATACCACATTTTTCATGTTTTGTATAGCTTAAAACAATATTATTTAAATTTATTAGAAATGGCAGGTCGAAAATCTTCGACCTGCCTAAAGGGGTTAAGGAACCATCTCAAGCTGGTTTTCATAGCCGGGTAATCCCATTTGGCTACGATAAAACTTGTGAGCTCCTATTTTGATTTGATGGAGTATGTACTCCTTCCCATCGCCTCTAGAGATGATAGGTTCATAGTGGTACAGTGCTCCTGTACCACCAAGAATCTTTTCCGTCGGATCAGCACCTTCAAGTGCCAGTTCAACAGCTGCCTCTGTCTTGACGGTAATATCGCTGTCGTAAACCGGGCGCCATACACCTTCAGTATCAGTCCAATACGGAATTCCATCAGGATAGTACTGACCTTCCTGTGCAAGTACTTCAGGAATGGTATCCGGAAAATCTGGGCTCTGAACCCTGTTTAAGACCTCAGCAGCTATCGCTACCTGTCCTTTAAAGGTTTCCGTTGTTCCCGCTTCTGCGAAAACCAATCTTTCCAACAGTTTCCTATCCTCAGAAGGAACTTTAAAAACATACCCGCCATCCAAAAACGGTGTTTTCTTCCCCACAATGTCATCCAGCTTGACGATTTCATCAATCGAACCGTCGTCATTCTTGAAAATGAAGCATCTATCCATCATCTTCTGTCCCGCTTTAACGCTGTCCTTATGGTCAGTATTTGCAGGAGCAGAAACAGAATAGATCTCCTGGGGAAGCTCATCGCTGTCCTCTTCTCTCAGTACAGAAGTCGTTTTCAGCGCTGTAAACAGCACCGAAACACCTATAGCTACCGCACCAAGTCCGCTTACAATTGTCCGTGTTTTCATTTTAGTAAATTACCCCTTTCGGTATAAAGTTTATACTTAATTATACCATATTCTTGCTATTTTGTCTAATTAATCATAAAACTCAAAAGACTTAATATATATAGAAAGAGGTGAATTCCTTGTTTATAAAACAAATCAAATTAAGTAAAAAAATGTTTTTAAGTATTTTTTTAATAATTTTAATGATTCTTTCTTTAATATATTATTCAGCTTTTACAAACTCTTCTGAGGCTAAATTAAAAAATGATAAATCATTCATAAAATGGGTAGATTTTGGAATTACTACAGAAATATTAGAAAAGACTGCAAAACTAGATATAGATTCACACAATAACAAAGAAAAAATACAATTTAATTGGATAGAATTGCTTTCATATTTAGCCTGTAAAAACGGTGGTAATTTTAAAAACTTTAAACAATCTGACTTAGATTTATTAATAGAAAATTTAAAAAATGGAAAAACTATAGAAGAATTAACAAAAAATATGAAATATTATAATTATTATTTTGAAAGTTATAGTGCTGTTCTTGATCAATTTATAGGATATTATTTTATAGAAACTCCAAATTCTGATGGCACAAAATCTTTAAAATACCAATATGGAATAAAGGCTTTTTCCCCTATTGCCAAAAATTATAATTTTAATCATTATGATGATTTTGGAAATTCTCGCTCTTATGGCTTTAAAAGAACCCATTTAGGAAATGATTTAATGGGAAGTATTGGCACTCCTATTATTGCAGTTGAATCTGGAATTGTAGAAGCTTGTGGTTGGAATCAATATGGTGGATGGAGAATTGGAATTAGAAGTTTAGATAAAAAACGTTATTATTATTATGCTCATTTAAGAAAAAATCACCCATATATTAAAGATTTGCATGAAGGTCAATTTGTTATGGCTGGTGATGTTATTGGTTATTTAGGCATGACCGGATATAGCCAAAAAGAAAATGTAAATAACATTAATGTCCCTCATCTGCACTTTGGAATGGAATTAATATTTGATGAATCACAAAAAGAAAGTCAAAATGAAATTTGGATTGATGTTTATCAAATTATTGAATTCTTAAGAAAAAATCGTTCTGAAGTTTATATGTGCAATAAAGAAACAAAAGATTATTCTAGAAAATATGAATTTTGTGAAAATGAGCAATTCATTTATAAATAGCCACTTTTCCCTTGTTTTCTTGAAATTTCCCGAAAAATATGGTATAATTAATGTATTACCTACAGAAGGGAGTGAATACCAATGGACTACAACTACAGCATCAATGATGAGCAAAAGAAGGTTTACATCGCAGAGAAACTCAGCGGTAAACTTAATGATGGTGAACCTCTTTATGGTTATCATTGTTTGAAAACTAAGTGTAACGGAGAAAAGGTTAAAGTACGCTTCTATGTGAGCATACTTGATGTCTTAGAATTTGAAGGAAGTTTTAACTCTTATTCTAAGAGGCCCGACTGTTACGCTTAATGCTCCCCCCGCCTACGTAGCGTGCTACAAGGCGGGTTTTTTCTTATTTTTTTCCCAATTTTATATTAACATTTTTATTCAATTTTCCTCTTGTTATTTTTAAATTAACTTCGTCATTTATATTTTTGCTATAAATATAACTTTTTAAATCATTCATTGTAGTAACTTCAATTCCATCAATACTATTAATAATATCTCCTTCTTTAAGCTCAGTTGAGTCAGCTGGACCATTTATAATTATTTTTGAAACATAAATTCCTTGAGTAAAACTTATATGATTAGAATTTATATATGGTATTATTTGATTGTCATAAGCATATATTCCAATTGTTGCTTCTTCAAATTTATCATTTTGTTTAAATTTCTCAATTACATTTTTTATAACATCAATTGGAACTGCAAATCCAATTCCCTCTGCAGATGTAATCTTAACAGTATTAATTCCTATAACTTCTCCATTTGGATATATAAGTGGTCCTCCACTATTCCCTGGATTTATAGTTGCATCTGTTTGTATTAAATTTGACATATATACTTCTTTATTTTCTTCTTGCAATTTTATAGTCCTATTTTTTGCACTAATAATACCAGAAGTTACAGTTCTTCTAAATTCAAATCCTATAGGATTTCCAATTGCAAAAACGCTTTCACCAACTTTTATATTTTTAGAATTCCCCAATTTTGCATAACTCAAGTTTTTAGCATTAATTTTTATAATAGATAAATCTAAATCAGAATCACTCCACATTACAGTTCCATCATAAAAACTTCCATTTTCAAGAGTTATATAACAAGTACTATACTTCTTACCAGTTACATGTTCATTACTTAAAATATACCCATTATCTGTTACAATAATTCCTGTTCCAATTCCAAGTGAAGCTTCATTACTATTAGAAAATATAGTATTTCCTGCATTTTTTAATTTGGATATTCCAACAACACTATGAGTAACTTCTTCAACTACATCTGAAATTTTTCTGCTTTTTTCTTCAATGTTTTCCACAATTTGTTCATTTTCTGTGGATATTAATTTTCTGGCTTCATAGTTTGAAGGATTTGTTTCAATTTTACTATATGTAGTATAAAAATAAATTCCAGAAAAAATAATTATTATAGAAATTCCAACTAATATTAAATTTTTTCTTGCTTTTATTTTTTTCATATCAGCACCTTGTATAATATATTAAAGATAAAATTTCATATATTATACTTATCCTTTCTCCATTAAATTTTTCTTCTTAAAATATAGGTTTAATGGTACCAGTATTTTATATCGTAATTTTATATAATTAACATAATTTTACTTTG
>JAFRDD010000090.1 GCA_017404025.1 Clostridia bacterium | reverse complement strand
CAAAAAACATATTTTTTATGTTTTTTGTACCTGTCCCTCAAAACACCTGTCCCTCAAAACACCTGTCCCTCAAAACACCTCAAAGCACCTGCCCAAAAAAGCGCCTGTCCTAAAAGAATTATGCTTCTGGTTCTACTAATCCATAATTTTTTCCGTCTTTTAATTTATGTATAACATTTACTTTTCCAGTTTCAACATTAACAAATGCTAAAAATACATGTGATGGTTGCTCTTGAAGTTTAAGCATTGCATCCTCTGGAAGCATTGGTTTTAATTCATAATAAGATGTTTTTACAATTTCATTTTCAATTTCCTTTTTTTCACTTCCAAAAGTTTCTAATGTTTTTATAGATGCATCTTTTTGCATTTTTTCTTTTTTAGTCTTTGCTTTTCTTATTTGACCTTCTAATATATCTATATCTTTATCAATAGATGCATATAAGTCTTTGTCTTCTGTTACAGCCCTGTATTTTTCACCATTTGCTGTTACATAAATTTCTGCAATTTGTGCATTTTTTTCTGTTCTTAGTGTAACTTCAGCTTCTGATTCTTCAAAATATTTTTCAATTCTATCTAATTTTCTTTCTACGTAATCATTAATAGCATCTGTTATCTTTAGTTCCTTTCCTGTTATTTTTATTTTCATAAAAATCGCTCCCTTCTTCTTATATGTTTTATTTTTATGATTTATACTTTCATTATATATGTTATTTTCAAATTTTTCAAGCAAATTTTAAAATAACTCCTCTATTTTATATTCTTTTTCTAATTTTTCATTAAAATATAATTTTATAATTAATTTAAACTCTTCTAACGATTCATCTTTTAATTCAAATGAATACAATTTTTTAGCAGGTGCTGTTATAGTATATTTTATAGCATTTACTGTACTTTTGCTCATTGTAATTACTGATTTATCAACTTTACTACACGCTTCACATTTAAATCCATTATTTTTTAAGCTGAAATATTTTAAATTTTCTTTTTCTTTGCAACTTGTACATTCTTTTATTCTTGGACTAAATCCTAATATACATAGCAATCTTAATTTAAATATTGATAAAATCAAATCCAAATTTTTATTAGTTTCTGATATTGTATATAATGTATTTAGCAATAATTGTAATATTTTGTAACAATTTTGATTTTCTTCTGTAACATCTTGAATAATTTTTAATATATGTACAGCATATTTTAATTTTTCTAAATCTGTTCTTAAGTTATAAAAAACTTCTATCGTCTCTGCTGAATTTATATGATATGTGCTCGTACCTTTAAACATTAAATATTCGCCAAAGCAAAACATCTGTGTACTAGCCAAAAGAGTACTTTTAGGCCTTCTTGCCCCTTTGGCTACACAAGATATTTTTCCAAACTCTGGCGAAAGAACTGTTAGCATTTTATCAAAATCACCAACGTTATTTTCAGAAAGTACAATTCCTTTTATTTTTACATTTGCCATTTATTATTATCCACCTTTTGATTATTACCTTCTATTATTCCATTTTGTAAATTATTTTTATTATCTACTATTTCTTGTTCTATATTTTGAATTTGTTTTAATTCTAAATAAGTATTTATATCTCCTGTATTTTTGAATACATCCCATGCAAATTTTTTTATCATAAGATCACTCTCCTTAAAATTAAAAGATATCTTTTAATTTTATCTTTTGCTTTTTTTTGTAATTTATTCAATTATTTCAATTTAAATTTATCAACTATTTTTTGATTTTCTTGCCAATCTTCTTTTACTTTAACCCAAGTTTTTAAATTTACTTTTGTGCAGAAATTACTCTCCATATCATGTCTTGCTAAGCTTCCAATCCTTTTTAACATATCTCCATTTTTTCCTATTATAATTCCTTTATGAGATTCTCTTAAACAATAAATTGTAGCTTCTATATCATATATCTCTTCTTTTTGTCTATTTTTTCTTGATTTCATTTTTTCAACTTCTACATATATTCCATGCGGTACTTCATCTTGAAGCAATTTCAAAGCTTTTTCTCTTATTGTTTCTTCTGCAAGTTGTCTTAATGTTTGATCTGTATACTCCTCTATATCATAATATGCAGGACCTTCTTTTAAGTTCTTCTCTATTTCATCTAAAATAATATCTCTGTATTTATCTTTTATTGCTGATATTGGAATTACAGCTTCAAAATTATATTCTGTTCTATAAATTTCGATTAATTCCAACAAATTTTCTCTTTTTACTAAATCTATTTTATTTATTATTAATATTGTTTTTCTTTTTGCTTCTTTTATTTTATCTAAAATAATTCGATCTCCTCTTCCAATTTCTGTGCTAGTTGCTTCTATTAAAAACAATACTATATCACTATCTGGAATAACAGAAAAAGAAGTTTCTATCATTGTCTCGTTTAATTTTGTTTTTGGTTTATGAATACCTGGTGTATCTGTAAAAACTATTTGTGAATTTTCTCTATTTACAATTCCTTTTATTGCCGTTCTTGTTGTTTGTACTTTATTGGCTATAGCGGCTACTTTTTCTCCTACTAACAAATTTAATAGTGTTGATTTTCCAACATTTGTTCTTCCAATTAGCGTTACAAATCCTGACTTAAATTCTGCCATATTTTTACCTTCCTTTTATAATTTTTCTTTATTATACACTATTTTTTCATAAATTTGTAGAATTTTGAAATTTTTTTGTATTTTTTTGTTTTTTATATGTTATAATGTAATTAGAAAATATATAACATTTATTTATTGGATTTATCCACGAATTATCTTGTAGAACTAATTTTTAATTAGCATGTTATATATTTTCTAATTTTAAAAAAGGAAAATTTATATGTGGAATAATTATTTTTATCAATTAAGAAAAAAATATAGCATGAGATTAAGTACTAAAACACCTTTAGTTATAAATCTTGATGGAAAAAATGTTACAAGAAATAAGTCTTTAAACATAATAGATTTATATGATTCAAGCTTTTTAAATAATTTAGAAAAAACAGCAAAATACTTTTCAGAAAAATACAAATGTATTGCAATTTTAGGTGCAGATGAAATAAGTTTTATTTTTGAAAATCCCACCTGTTTAATTAATGATTTAAACAGTGATAATAGTAATTACTCAACTGAAATAATTTCAGTATTTTCACAATATTTTTATGATTATTTTAATAATTTCGATACTCATAGAAAAATTTTTTGGCATGGAAAATGTTTTTCTATACCTAGTGGGAAAATAAATTCTTATGTTAAATATAAATCAAAATTAATTCAAGTTTTAGTAACTACATATTTTTTAAAAAAACATAATATTGTTGATGCTGGTAAAATTCCTTTACAAAAAAAATTAGATATGTGTGAAAATTATGAAGATTATCCAAGAATTAAAAATATAGAAAATGGAATATTATTTTATAATGGTGATAAAATAGATATAAATAAATTTTTAGATGGTAAACTAGAAAAAATAGATATAATTGATGATTCTATTTTTGATAATATTTTAGATATAAATAATTTTAGAGACTGATAAAAATCAGTCTCTTCTATAATTTTAAGCATAAGCATGTCTTTTCTTAAAGCTAAGTAAATTAGTAATTTCGTTTTCTGTATTTTTAGCTTTTTTAGTTTTTCTTGCTCTTTCTTGTTCAATTTCTCTTTTTTGTTTTTCAGCCATAGATTGACATATAGCTTTTTGATATGTAAAATGCGTATCTTGAGCAATTTTACTCCAATTATATTCATTTCTTATCTTATTTTTAGCTTTTTTTGTAATATCTGCACATAATTTGTGGTCATATAATAATTCTAATATTGAATCTGCTATTGAATTAGGATTTCCTGCATAACTTTTCATTCCATTTTCTTTATGCTCAACTATTTCATTTAACCCTCCAATATCTGATACAACTATTGGGTTCTCAGAAAGCATTGCTTCTAATGCTACTATTCCAAATGGTTCATATGTACTTGGGAATACTGATATATCTGCTGCTTTATACATTTTTTGTACATCTTTTCCATTCATATATCCTGCAAAATATACTTTTTCATCTATTCCTAAATTATGAACTTGCTGTTTTAGTTCATCTATCATTCCACCTTTTCCAGCAATAACTAATTTTGCATCATGATATCCTTCTAATATTTTAGGCATTGCAGATATTAAATGTTGAACACCTTTTTCATATACAAGTCTACCCATAAATAAGATAATTTTTTCATTATCCATTGCAAATTTTCTTCTAAAGTTATAATCTCTTTCTACACCATTGAATAATGCCATATTTACCCCATTTGGTACAACATTTATTTTTTCATAAGGAAGCCCAAATAATCTTTGTAATTCCCCTTTCATATAATTGCTATTAACTATTACTTCAGAAGCTTCATAAGTTAACATCCATTCTGTATCATTTATATACCTTTGTGTTTCGTCATGTATTCCACTATTTCTTCCAGCTTCTGTTGCATGTATTGTTGCTACTATTGGTATATTATATGAGTTTTTTAATGTTTTAGCACTATACGCAACTAACCAGTCATGTGCATGTATAACATCAAAACTTCCTTCTTTTGCAATTATTTCATTTGCTTTTGCTACCATTGCAAAGTTCATTTGCATAATCCAGTCTATAAAGTTATTTGGATTTATCATATAATTATCTATTCTATATACTTTAACCCCTTTATCATCTTCAAAATACGGTGTTTCTCCATCTCTATACGTAATTACCGTTACATCATGTCCATCTTTTATTAACGTTTTTGATAAATCATGTACAACTCTTGATATTCCTCCTACCACTCTTGGTGGATATTCCCATGTTAACATCAATATTTTCATTGATTTACCCCTTTCTTAGACAATTTTCTTTCGTATTCTTCTTTTTTCTATTACATTTTATACAAGTTTTTTCCAAATGTAAAGGGGTTATTTAAAAATTTAATTAAATATTTTTACACACTATTATTTATACTTATTGCTACAACTTCTTTCATATTTTCTATTAATTCATCTATTTCTTTTGGTGTAACTATCATATTATAATCATTTGGTATTAAAGCTTCTTTTATTTGTTCATAATTATCTTGTTCTTTTAAATTATTTAAATAATCATTAGACTTTGCATCATTTTGAAGTTTTGTTATAAACAAATCTAAACAATCATTAACAAGTACAGCAGACTCTACAACTGTTGGAATTCCGGATAGCTATAACAGGTATTCCAAGTGTGCTTTTACTTATTTCAGATCTTGTATTTCCAACTCCTGCACCTGGTACAATTCCTGTGTCAGATATTTGTATTGTACTACTAATTCTTTCTATACTCCTTGATGCTAAGCTATCAATAACTATTAACATTTTGGGTTTTACATTATCTATAACTCCTTTTATTATTTCTAATGTTTCAATTCCTGTTGTTCCTAAGACTCCCGGAGATATAGCACTTACTGGTCTTGTCCCTTCTTCTACATATTGTGGTAAATATTTTATTATATGTCTCGTAACATCTATTTCCTGTACCACCTTTGGTCCTAAAGAGTCAGGTGTTACATATAAATTTCCTAAACCTACTACCAATATTTCATCTTGTTTTTCTATATGCATATCTATTATTTTTTTTAATTCGTTAGAAATTACTTCACCATATTTTTCTATTTCTTCTTCCCCCGCTAATTTTAATTTTTTTAAATCTACAGTTATATAATTTCCTATAGGCTTCCCTATTATTTTTTCTCCTTCTTCATTTGTAATTTTTACTCTTTCTATACTTATATTTTCGCTTAAATCTTGTTTTTCACTTTCCACTCCATTTATTTCATTTAATTTATTGGCTTTTTGATAAATATCTCTTCTTTCAGCTGCTAAATCTGTTCTAAAATTAATCACAAAATCAACTCCTTTTTTATAGTATTAGGACATTTTGTGTTTTTTATTCATTTTTTCAAGAGAGGATTTTCAAGAGGGACGGTCCTTTTTGAAAAAAATAAGTTACAGTTCACAATGAGCAAATACCTTCCAGGTGGCAAAGCCCTTTGTACCCATTCCCGCTAAGGTTCTATTAATGTTTATGGAATATATTTATGAGTTCTTTAAAAAATTTTGAGGGATGTTCAAGACTAGAGGGAGTTATAGAAAAATTTTATAGTAATCTCGGTTGCCTTCATACATTAAGAAATAAGAGGATTAGAAAATGCGCCTCTTTCATGGTAAACATGAACATCCCTCATTTTCTAATCCTCTTATTTCTAAATATATTACGGTAACATCAATTACTATAAACTTTTTATATTACTCCCTCTTGCGTGCTTGAAAGAGGCTCAAAATTTTTTATTAGAACTCATTAATCTATGTAGTAAACCTTAATAGAACCTTAGCGGGAATGGGTACAAAGGGCTTTGCCACTTGGAAGGTATTCGCTTCTTGTGAATTGTAACAAAAATAAAAAAATTTTCAAAAAGGACCGTCCCTCTTGAAAATTTTTTATTTACTCTTTTACATATCATCTTCTTTGTCATATTTATCAGAATTAAAATCTTTATTTCCACAACCTTGACAACCTGAACAGCCACTTTTTGTATTGTTATTATTTTCATTACATGTGCCTTCTTCTAAATCTCCAGACCAATCTAATTCTATAATATTATTGCACTCTGGACATTCAATTTCAGTGTTTTCCTCATCAAGGTTTATTGCAAATTCACAATCACAATACGGACAAATTATTTCAAAATCATAATCTTCATCTTCATAAATGTCTTTTTCTATGTTATCTACAGTTTTTTGTATTTGGGTAAATTTTTTATTTATTTCTTTTTGCATTTGTTCCAATTCATTCATTTGCTCTTCTTTATAATCCAAAATTCTATCCATTTCATCTAAAACAACATCTAAAAATTTTGCAAATCTCTCTTGAACATATTCTAAGTCTTCCTTGTCTTTAATGTTTTTTTGAATATCATCCATAAAATTTTTGTATTCTTTTTTTAATTCTGTCATTTAAGTTTCACCTTTCTATACTCTATCCATATACTCACAAGTACGAGTATCTATTCTTAAGATATCTCCTATGTTTACAAATAATGGAACTTGAATTTCTAAACCTGTTTCTAATTTAGCTGGTTTTCCAGATGTTGTAGTTGTATTTCCACTAAATCCTGGTTCTGTATATGTAACTTCTAATTCAACAAATGTTGGAGGCTCTACTGCAAATACTTTTCCTTTATATGAAAGCATTGTAACTTCCATATTTTCTTTTAAATATTTTAAGCAATCACCTAAATTTTCTTCATTTAATGGTGTTTGATCATAAGTTTCATTATCCATAAAATAATATAATTCGCCATCATTATATAAATATTGCATTGCTTTTTTCTCTATTTCTGCTCCTGGATATTTATCTGATGGGTTAAATGTTTTTTCTAATGTTGCTCCTGTTATTACATTTTTTAATTTTGTTCTTACAAAAGCTGCTCCTTTTCCTGGTTTAACGTGTTGGAATTCAACTACTCTATATACATTTCCTTCCATTTCAAATGTTGTTCCATTTCTAAAATCTCCTGCTGAATATACTGCTGCCATAATAATTTCTCCCTTCAATTTTTAAATTTACTTATCCATTTTACTACAAATCTACTGAAAAATCAAGATTTTTATATTATAATATAATTTTTCTCAGATTTTGTTAAATTTATACTACCAAATTTTGTAATTTGAACTGTATCTTCTATTCTTACCCCAAATTGACCTGCTATATATATTCCAGGTTCGTTTGTTACAACCATATTTTCTTTTAATGTTGATTCAGTTCTATTATTAATATATGGTGGTTCATGTATTTCTAGACCAACCCCATGCCCTAATGCATGTATTAAAGAATAATTGCTTAAATCAAAGTTCTTCTCTACCATTTTGGTTAAACTTTTTGTACTTATTCCATCTTTATATTCTTCTCCAACTTTTAATTGATTTTCTAGTACTAAATCATAAACTTTTTTCATTTTTTCTTGTATGCTTCCTACAAAAAATGTTCTTGTCATATCAGAACAATATCCATTTACTTTACATCCCATATCTATTGTTATTATATCTTGATCTTGTATTTTTCTTTCTGTTGGTACTGCATGTGGTTTAGATGTGTTTTCTCCAGATGCAACTATCGTGTCAAAAGCTAATCCATCTGTTCTTACTTTATAATATTCTTCAATTTCATTGGCTATCTGCTTTTCTGTCATCCCTGGTTTTATATAAGATAATATATAAGAAAAACATTCATCTGTTATTTCACACGCAATACGTATATTTTTTAGCTCTTCCTCATCTTTTATCATTCTTTGTTTTTCTATCATAAATTCTGTTTCTACAAAATTATTAATTTTATATTTTCGTATAAATTCTTTATAATCTGCATAAGTCACATAATTTTCTTCAAATCCAACGTTTTCACAAAACATAAAGAAATTTTCATAATCGTCTTTTGATAAATCATTTATATCGTAAACTATAATCTCATCAAAAAGTGTTAGTGTACTATGTACATATTCTATATATCTTCCATCTGTTATAAATATATTTTCTTTTCTTGTTACTAATAATGTTCCTTCTGCATTTATACCTGCAAGATATTTAATATTTACAGGATTTGTTATTATTACTCCTTGCAAATTAAGGCTTAACATTTGATTTCTCAGCCATTGCATTTTTTGATTCATCTTAATCCACCCCTTAATTTATGCACCATATAAACCTAATGTAAATATTTTCATTAATACAAATTTTAATAATTCGAATGGCACATACATACTAATAAATGCTGCTATTGTTATAAATGGTCCAAATGGTATGTACTCATTTGTTTTCTTTCTTTTTACTAATAATAAAACTATACTTAATATTGCACCAATTAAAAATGACAAAAGTGTTATTATAATTGTATTGGAAAATCCAAAAAATAGTCCTAGCGCAGCTACTAATTTTACATCTCCAAATCCCATAGTTTCTTTTCCATAAAACATACCACCTATTAGTGTTATAATTAAAAATATTCCTCCTCCTACTAACATTCCAAGTACCATATTTATCGCTATTGCCACATTTGATAAACTATATATAAATGTAAAAATTATTCCTACTTCAAATATTATAAGATTAAGTCTATTAGGTATAATTTGATTTTTATAGTCTATTATAAATACAGATATAAGTAATGGTGCTAAAAATCCGAATTTTATCAAATCTACATTTTCTATTATATTTTTTTGGATACCGAAAAAATATAATAATGTAGCATAAATAATCGCCATTATAAACATTAATAAATAATTTGGCTTAAATTCTATTTTCCACTCTCTAAACATATCTAATGAAATAACTTTTTTATGCTCAGGTAGTCTTTTATTACACCAGTCAATAAATTGCCCTACAAATAATCCTAGTATTATTGCCCCTATATAATAAGCAATATGTACATCATTTAAATACATTTTTATTTTCTCCTTTGTTTTTTATTTCCATATATTTTCTTTTTATTCTTCTTTCTATCGGCCTTTTCCATTTTGTAATAAATATGTCTTTTTCATTAATTGGCTCTACCAAGATTGTAAACATTTTACATCTGTTTCCCCCTAGTACATCTGTAAAAATTTGATCTCCTACAACACCTATTTTTTCAGGCTTTTCTTTTAATTCTTTTTGGATCTTTTTAAACCCTCTTTTTAATGGCTTACTTGCAAAATATTTATATGGAATATTTAATTCTTTTGAAATTCTTTCAACTTTCTTTTTATCATTTGTGTTTGATAATATATATAATTTTATACCTTGGCCTTTCATTTCATTTGCCCACTTTATAACATCTTTTTTTAATATTTTGCTATAATCTACTAATGTATTATCAACATCTAATATTAGCGCTTTTATTTTATTTTTTTGTAACAATTCAATACTTATATCTTCAACTCTATTTAATAATACATTTGGGTATAAATTCATTTTTTCCTCCATTTTATAATTTTACATCTATATATTATCAATATGTACTATTTTTGTCAATATGCAAAATATAAAAAGAGTTGCCGAAGGGACGGTTCTCTTGGCAACTTTTTATTTTAATTCAAAGTTGCCAAGAGAACCGTCCCTTCGGCAACCTTTGGCATTTTTATTTACAAAATCTATGCTTTCCAATAGTTATAGTCATCGGTCTTGACCAAATCCATTTATTAGTTGCAGTATTAGGATTGAAATAGTATATAGCACCATAACTTGGATCCCAACCATTTAATGCGTCTTGTGCAGCTTTTTTTGCAGTATCATTAGGAGTTAAATTTATTTGTCCATCACTTACTGCAGTAAAAGCCCCAGATTGATATATAACACCTGCAATTGTATTTGGAAAAGAACTACTTTTTACTCTATTCATTATAACAGCTCCAACAGCAACTTGTCCCGAGTATGGTTCTCCTCTTGCTTCACCATATATTAAATGACTTAACAAATTTAAATTCGAACTATTAGATGTACTATTCGATGTACTGCTATTTGAAGAACTATATATTCCCATTGCATTTAGTGTTTGTTTTCCTGCTATTCCATCTACTGTTAAACCATTTTTTCTTTGAAAATATTTTACAGCTTCTACTGTTTTACTTCCATAAATACCATCAACATTCCCATTATAATATCCCCATCTTTTTAATTTTGTTTGTATTTGTTTTACTTCATCTCCTGTTGATCCATATTTTGATAATACTTCAATAGTTATTTTTTCTTGTACCTTATTAATTGCAAAAATACTTACAGCAATTGCAATTAAAATAAAAAATATTATTAATAATTTTTTCCTCATAAAAAACCACCTATTTGTATTTTTTACAATAAGTGGTTTTTTTATACTTAATAATTTCAATCTGTTTTTTTCGAACCGTCCCTAAAAACAGTATACACACAATATCGATTCAAGTCCTATTTGTAAATCAATAATACCATTTTTATAATTATAATCTAAATCGATTAATTCTCTCAAAATTTTTTTCAATTCTTTTTCATTAAAACTTTTTGCTTGCATTTTATATTTATTGGCTAAAAATATTTGATTTGGTTTCAATTTTAAACTTAATACTAAATCTTTATTATTTTTTATAGCTACTTTAGTAAAATATAACTTTTTAAAATGATTATATAGTGTTATCAATATTTTTTGCAAAGGTTCTTTTGAATATATTAAATTATGAAGAACTTGAAGAGCCGTCTCAATATCTTTTTTCCCTAAAGAATCTGTTAAATCGAAAATAACACTTTCTAATTTTTTTATAGTCAATAAATCTATATCCTGCTTTGTTATTTTTCCACCTTCACCTTTATATTCTATAAGCTTACGTATCTCATTTATTAAGTCTTGCATACTTGTCCCACAACATTCTATAAAATAGTTTAATGCTATATTATCTATTTCTACTTTATAAGACATACAAATTGCTTTTATTCTTTTTTCTATTTGAGCTGGTTTTTGAAATTCAAACTTACATACAATCCCATTTTTTTCTATTGTTGTTAATAATTCTTGTTTTTCCGCTTCTTCTTCAACAAATACTAAAACTACAGATTCTTCAATTGTTTTTTTATTTTCTTCTATGTATTTATTCAATTTTTCTTTTATTTTAGAAATTTCTGTATCTTTTCTTTTCCCTTCTTTTTTGAATATTCCAGTATTCCTAGCTATTATCAATTTTTTTTCATATCCAAATGCAGGTGTTTCTATATCTGATATTAATTCTTGAATATTGTTATTATCTATTAAAATATAGTTTATCCCTTTTACACATTCTCCAAAAATTTTTTTAATTTTATTTAAATTAGATTCTAATAAAAATAGTTCTTCTCCATAAAATAAATACAAACTTGCTAAAGTTCCATTTTTCAATTCTTTTTCTAAATTATCAATTGTAACCATTTTTACCATCCTTTTTTTGCATACTTCTATTTTCCTAAAAAAATTCTAAATACTTCTGCTACACTCCAGCCTTGAGCAAATGCTCCTTTAGGTTCATATGGTTTTACAGAATCATATATTTCTGCAATATTTCCAATACACCCTCTAGTTGTAATTTCCTTTTTAAATGTTTTTTTTGTTTTTTCTCTAAATTTCGTTAACTTTTCTTCTAACTCTAATTTATCTTTTTTAGTTTTAGAGTTTGTGTACATATTTTTTAAACAATTGTAATATAAACCTAAAAGCCAAGGCCACGTAATTCCTTGATGATAGCTTCTATCTCTTTTTTCTGCATTTCCTTCATAAATTTCAATATAATTTTCTTCGCCTTTTGCTAAAGTTTTTAATCCATAACTATTTAAAAGTTTCTTTTCTACTGTATTAATTATATTTTTTGCTTGTTCAGAATTGGTATCAACTATTTGATATGTTAAACTCATACTAAATAATTGATTTGGCCTAATTCTTTTATCTCCTAATACATCTTCTAAACATTTTCTTTTTGCCATATAGAATTTTTCATTAAACGTTTTTTTACACTTATCTGCTAAATTCTTGTAGTTTGTTGTATTGTGAGTTCCATTATAAAATTTTTTTTCTAGACTATTCATTATATTTAGTGCATTGTACCATAAACTATTAATTTCTACTACTTTTCCATTTCTAGGAGTTACAGCTTCTTCGCCTATTTTCACATCCATCCATGTGTTTTGTGTATTTTCTGTTCCTGATACAAGTAGATAATCTTTATCTAGATAAATATTGTTATTATCAAAATCTATTTTATCTTTATAATAATCAATTATTATTTTCAATTTTGGATATAACTCTTTTTCTACAAATTCGTAATCTCCCGTATAATCTAAATATTTTTGTATCTGTTCAAATAATAATAAAGAACTATCTACACTATTATATAATGGTCTATTATCATATCCAGAATAGCCATTGGGTACTAACCCATATTTTATATCTCTTGTCATTGTTAATAAAACTTCTTTTGCAATTTCATATCTTTTTGTAACTAACAATAATCCTTCAAAACAAATTAAACTGTCTCTTCCCCAATCTAAAAACCATGGATATCCTGCAATAATAGTGTGCAAACCAAATGTTGGTCTATATACTACAAAATTATCGGTTGCAATCAACATATTTTTTATCATTTCTGAATCTTTTTTGTTTTTTTCATCTATTAAACATGATTTTTCAAATATTTTATTTAGTCTTTCTTCTTCTTGTTTTATCAATTGTTTAGTATCTAATTCTTCTATATTTTCTTCAAAAGAACATATAAAAGATATTTCTTTTTCTTGATTAGCTTGTATTTCAACTTCAAAACATCCTGATACTGCATGATTTTCTTCTGGGTAAAATCCTCTTTTTTCTTCTTCTATATAAAACATATTATAAAAAGTATTGTTTTCATATTTTTCATAAGTTCCTTCTGATAATTTCATATAAACAGGGTGTGCTCCTATATTATCAATTACCATTGTAATTTTATTGTTTTCACATTCTTGTTTCAAATAAAATTCATGATTTGTATTCATAGTATGAAAATCTCTAAAATTAACGATAGGCGCTAATCTTAATTTTACATTTTTATTTTCATTTTTTATTTTATACAAAATTCCTACTGTATTTTTTCCATATTGCATACAAATTTTTTTAGAAATAGTAATACCTTCTACTTCGTACAAAAATTCTGGAATATATTCTTTTATAAATTCTTTTTGATATTTATATCCTTCTGAAATATAATCTTTTCCTATATTTGTATAAAGTTTAAATTCTTGTCCTTCTATTTCAATAGACTCATCTAATTTTGATAAAATTAAATATCTCCTTGCAGGAGGAGTAAGAGGTGCAATTAATAATCCATGATATTTTCTTGTATTTGCTCCTATTATTGTAGAACTACAAAATCCACCTATTCCATTTGTAATAATCCATTCTCTTTTTAATCCATTTTCTAAATTTAAGTCCTCTTTTGTAAAACGCATATCTTCCTCCAAATTAGTCTATTTTTGTTTTTTCCCATTTTTCTAACATTTCTTCTCTTATTTGCTGTGGTGTTTTCTTTCTTCCTCTCGCACTTTTTGGCTTTGAACTTTTTGGAATTTTTGTTTCTTCAGTATTAGCCATTTTTTCGTCAACACTTTTTTTATTTTGTACTGCCTGTTTTCTCTTTGCCATGTTTTTATCTGATTCTCTTATTGAAGCGATTCTTTCACTATATTTATTGCTAAATTTGCTTTTTCTTTTTTTATCTTTATTAGTAGCTTTATCAACTGGTCTTTTTTCTTTTTTTTCTGTTTGTTTTTTTAATTTATTAATTCTCTTATCTTCCTTTAATTTTGTACTAAGCATCATATATTGTGGATCATTTTGCTTATCTTGATATTTTAAATCATCACAAATTAATTCTATAATTGAATTTGCAACAAGACTCGCATCATGTCTAATTAAATCATTTGAAATTGATGACAAGTTTCTTTGTAAAAACTTTATTCCTTTAACTTTTTCTATATCTTGTTCAACTAAATCTTGTCCCTCTAAATTATATTTTTTTATAAATTCAGGTACTATTTCACCTGTATCATATATACAATAATCTACAATTCCTTGTCCACAATGTTCTATTATTGCATTTAAGTGATCAGAAACACTATAGTTATCTGTTTGTCCTGGTTCTGTCATAATATTGCTTATATATACTTTTATTGCTGCACTTTCTTTTATTGCTTTTGCTACACCATTTACTAAAAGATTTGGAATAACATTAGTATATAAGCTTCCTGGTCCTATTATTATACAGTCTGCATTTTTTATAGCCTCTACAACTCCTGGAGCTGGTCTACAGTTTGATGGATTTAAATATATTCTGTTTATATTTGTTACTTTTTCAGATACTATTTGTGGTATTTTAGATTTTTCTGTTACAACATATCCATTTGAAAGTTCTGCACATATTTTCATTTCGTCTAGAGTCACTGGTAATACTTTTCCTACCATATTAATTACTTCATTACTTTTCATAATAGAATCTGTAAAATCTTTATTTATATCTTTCATTGCTGAAAAATAAATGTCTGAAAAATTTATTCCTTTTAATTTTCCGGTTTTAAATTGATAATTAAATAATTTGTCAACTTCGCCATCTTTACTTTCTAAGGCAACTATACTATCTTTTATATCATTTAATGGTAATACTTCAAGTTCTTTTCTTGAAGATGTTGCTTCTTCTCCATAATCTGAAACAGTTACTATTGCTGTTATATTACTTGTATAATTTTTTAATCCTTTTAATACAGTATTTAATCCTGTTCCTCCACCTATTGCTACTATATTAGGTCCTTTATCATATACAGTTTTATTAAAAATTAAAGATTTTATATTTACATTTTTTTTATTTTCCATTCTTTCATCAGTTGATTCAACTAATATTTCTAAAGTTCTTTTATTTAAAAATACTAATCCTAAAACAATACCAATAAATCCAATTACAAATACTGCTATTATTCTCCCAACTTCTCCAAACGATACTTCTTTTAATACCAATATTTTTGAAATTCCATAACATACTAATATAATTCCTAATAATATTAAAAACATCCATCTTTTCATTTTTGAACTTGATTTAAACCATTGTAATAATCCCTTCATTTTAATTACCCTCTCCTAAAATTTCTATTTCTAATTCTATTTTTTTGTTAAATTTTTTGTATACTTCTTCTTTAACATGTTTTGCTAAATTTAACACATCTTTAGCTGTTGCATTTCCTGTATTTATTATAAATCCTGCATGTTTTGTAGAAATCTCTGCACCGCCTACTTTATAACCCTTAAGATTACACTCATCTATTAACTTGGCAGTTACAAAATTTTCTCCTCTTTTAAATGTACTACCTGCACTTGGAAATTCAAGTGGCTGTTTTTCTTTTCTGTTTTCTAAATATTCTGCCATTTTTTGTTTTATTTCTTGAGCTTTTCCTTTTTGTAATTCTAAAACAGTTTCTAAAACTATATATTTTTCTTTTGATATTATACTATTTCTATATTCAAATTGCATTTGCTCTTTTGTTAATACTTTTTTATTTCCATTATAATCCATAATTGTTACTGTTTTTACTAGTTCTTTTATTTCTTTTCCATATGCACCTGCATTCATTCTTATTGCTCCGCCTATTGTACCTGGTATTCCTGCAATTTCTTCAAAACCTGTTATTTCATTTTTTAATAATATTCCTGCTAATTCTGCATTTTTATTACCTGCGCCTACTGTTACTTCTATTTTTTCATTTTGTTCTTTTATTTCTATTTTTTTTATTTCTATTTTTGCTACAATTCCTTTTATTCCGGCATCTAATACTAATACATTACTTCCATTTCCTAATATTGTTAATGGTATATTGTTATTATTTATAAATTTTAAAAGTTCTTTTATTTGCTCTTGCGTTTCTATTTTTATTAAACATTCTGCATTCCCGCCAATTTTGAAACTAGTATATTTTGCTATTGGTTCATTAAAATAAATTTTTGATGAATCTATATTTAAATTATTTTTTATTAATTCTTCTAAATTCAAAATAACACTTCCTATCTTTTTTACTTTAATACTATATCATTTTTTTAGAAAAATTACAATAATTGTTTTTTTATTTTTTATCCTGTTTTTTATAAATTCATTCATATCCATAGTTTTTTATATGTTTCATAAACTTATTATTTCACTATTAAATAAAATACTATAAAATATTAGTAAAGAACTAGTAAAAACTTAATTTAACTAGAAAGAGGAATTAAATAGATGAAAAGACACAGTAATTTATATAATAATATATGTAAATTCGACAATATAATGTCAGCATACAACGAAGTTAAAAAAAATACTCGAAACAAACGTAGAGTTTCATTACTTAAAGACTATGGTTCAATATATTTATACCGAACCTATAAAACTTTAATATATAAAAATTATAAAGTAGGTCCATATAATTCTTTTATTATATACGAACCAAAAGAACGACATATAGTAAGCCAAAGTATTGAAGATAAAATAGTAAATCACTTAGTAGCTAGATACATTTTATATCCTGCTATTCTCCCTTGTTTGCTTGATATAAATGTAGCTAGTAGAAAAAATATGGGTACACGTAAAGGTTTAGAACTTGCTAAAACATATTCTAAAATTTGTAATCAAAAATATAAAACTTATTATGTTTTAAAATGTGATATTAGGAAATTCTTTGCTAGTATTGACCATGATATTTTGAAACAAAAATTATTACGCAGAATAAAAGACAAAGATGCTTTAAAAATAGTTTTTGATATAATAGATAGTAATTCTCCGCGGTTTGTTTATTCGGTTCTATGACAAGTCAAGTTCTTGCTATATTCTACCTTAACGATCTTGACCACTTTATAAAAGAAGATTTAAAAATTTCTTATTATGTGCGATATCAGGATGATTTTTTACTATTTCATCATTCTAAAAAATATTTACAGTATTGTTTAAAAGAAATTGAAAAATTTTTAGAAAAGGAAAAATTAACATTAAATGCAAAAACTAGAATTTACAAAAATACAAACCAATTTATTTTTCTGGGTAGGAATTCAGATTTTAAATATGCTAGATACCGTTCTGTAAAAAGAAAACTTAAAGCTAAAAAATTTTTATATGAAACAGGTAAAATAACATTAAATGGCTATGCCTCAAGCTATATATGTTATAAAGGATTGCTCAAACCTTATAGAAAAATTTAATTTAACATTTAACTTTTTACCTAAAAATTTAAATAAGAAAAACTGCGAACTTACAATACCTACTAATTTAATCCGCTTACTTAGTAGTTTTGTATCACTCACAGTTTTTCCAAAAAACAAATACACATACATGTACTTATTAAAAATAGTTCTAAATTAAGCTCCCTTTCGCAAACTTATTTTAAGTAAAAAATAAGTTCCTACTAACAAGTTTAATTATCTATTTTTATTTTATAGTTAAAACCATTTTCAGTAATAACTAAAGGATATGGTTTGTTTCTATCTAAAACTTCCCTTGTACTACCTTGGTCAGTACAACCACAGTTTTTTAGAAGCTACCGGACGGAAAGCCCTGTTAGTGTTGTTATAGTTGTTGTTGTTAACATTGCCGTTGTAGTTCACATTCATCACGTTGTTAGCGTTGTTAGCAGAAGGCGAAGCCAACCAGTTTCAACCATACCCTAATATTTTTATTTTAAACTTTTTAACCATCCTGTTGTATATTTTATAATATCGTCAATTCTTGCTGCTAATTTATAATATTTCTTTTGTGTAATTAATGCTTTATCTAAACTTAAATTAAGAAGAAAATCAATAATTTTTACTCTACTTACCATCTTAGTTAATTGTATTTTTTTTAATTCTATATCTTCTACTGTGTTAGCCTCATAGGCAAGTTCTAATAAATCATAGCTTGAAGTTCTAATTCTATTTTTTATTTCAACATCTTTTTTGGGGAAATTATCAAGTTCTTTATCTACTGCTAAAATTAATTGCCTTATAAATTCAATTACTTTAAATTTTTCAACTTTCATACATAATTTCTTCCATTTTAGATAATATTTTTGAAATATTTTCTTTTTCTATATTTTCTTCTAAGTATTGATTTATATTATTGATTCTTTTTTTGCAGTTTACATGTTTTTTTGCTTTTTCATATATTTTATCATATTTGTTATTTTCTTTATAATCTTCTTTTTCATCAACTTCGTAATTATTTCTTCTATCTATAAGTAAATAATTCAATTGTGAATTTTGAAGTTTAGCAATAACTTTATTTACTGCACCAATTGGAAAACCACATTCTTTATGATTATCTCCCAATTCTTTAATTTTATAGTCAAATAAAAAAGATATTACTGATGCATCTCTTCCATATGCATGATAAAATGTACCTACTTTATACAAGCATATTGATTTGGGATGTATTTCTTTAATTTCTTCTATCATTTTATTCATTTGTTATTTCAATCCTTTCTTTTGTTACTTTTTGCCAAGGACATTGTAACTGTTTTGGATTGTTTAGCATTCTATCTCCGATTTTTAATTGCTCTAAATTAAAACTCCGGAGCCGGCAGACACAGTGGCCTGCCTGGCTCTCCCTAAATTTAATTTTGCACAAATTCTTGTTTTCTACTTTACCTTCTTCTCTATTGATTTATGATACTAGATGGTAGACAAACTACCGGACGGATGGCACAGTAATCCTCGTCACAGTCGTAGTGGTTAACAATGCCACTGCAGACCACAGCCACCACGTCGTAAGCGTAGTCAGCAGAAGGCGAAGCCAACCAGTGTCCATAGCAATTATTATTATCTATTGCTGATTGATGTGGATAATATAATGTATTATTGTATCCTGTTTTACTTGATAAAGAAATATATTTTGTAGTTGGATTTGCTGAATCTCCTACAAAATATCCATCAAATGTTTGTCCTGTTACTGGATTTTCATATTTTGTATATAATGTATCTGCTGGATAACTTGCATTCCAGCTATTTACCCATAAATTTATATCTGGTGCTCCCATTGCCCATACATTTGCTGTTCTTGTTTCATTTACTGCATTTCCATTTAATGTTCCTGTTAATAAACTATCCCAATTTGCTTTTTCTGTCATTGCATTTATTAAGTCTGTTCTATTTGTTGGTGATTTAATACTATATGTTCCACTTCCATTTGCTAAATTATAAGTTGTTTTTAAATCATTACTTACTGCTGCATTTGGTAAATAATCATCTAAAATTATATATGTATAGTCTCCATCTATATAAAATACTTTCCAGTTATTTAATGTTTGTCCATTTAATGAAGTTGTATAATTTATTGAATCTCCTATTGCATATCTTGTAACTTTTGTTACTGCATTATTATCTGCTTGTACATAATTTGCTGTATAGCTTAGTGATATTCCATTTTGTGCTGTTGCTGGTAAATCTTCTGGATCTATATCTTGCTTAAATGCTAATCTTACTGTTAATGTTTTTGTTTCTCCTGCTGCCAATTTGTCATATTGCTCTACTGCTGCGCCATTTACATATGTTATTGTATAGTCTAAATATGCTTGTTGTGCTTGTGTTAATGTATTTGTTACTATT
>JAFRDD010000018.1 GCA_017404025.1 Clostridia bacterium | reverse complement strand
GTTCGCCCAGCATGTTTGCTGAGCCGGCAGGCTGAAAGAAGCCTGCGTCGCCGTCCCGATAGGAAGACAACTCGAATGCAAGTGCGTTATTGGCAACGATAAGGTATGAAGGAAGCGCTAGAGGACATATGGAACATAACGCAAGTAAACCAAGTATTGGCTTATAAAGTGGATAACCTTGCAAAAAGTAGGAAAGTCCAAAGTTCGGTAGTTACTTTATAAGTTTTTATGGATGTGTTCATATGGGGCAGGCAAGCTTAACTGGGGAAGCCTTATATTATCTCATACTTGAGTAATACTAAACAAGTTGAAAGACAAGGATAGAGTATGTAGTGTAAGGTGGCAGATGATTCCGTAGTAGTGAAAAACTCTGAGCCAATGAAAGGTGGTAACATTCTGGAGGAGAAAACTCAGAAGATATTATGCAGAATGTCATAATAAGCTAGTTATAATCAAAAGTTATTTCTAGTTGCGAAGGGATGAAGATAAATCGAAGTAATCAATTTATTTTACTGAAATCATGAATTAGGTAAAGATAAAGAAAGCTGAAAAGCTGGAAGGAACGGTCACAAGGATATAAGACAATTTATCTTTATGATACGTCCGTGCCGAGAACAGTAGCTATATAAAATATTAGAATAGGTATATTGCATTTGCTAGAGACGCCATTCAATATAGCGAAACGAAGGTCGATTCATGGGAGTACAGAAACTTAAAGAGATTAGCAAAACAAAGGAGGGAAACAATGAAGAAATATTATAGTCTCATAGATAAGATATATAATAAAAATAACATTTTAGATGCTTTCAAACTTGTTAAAAAGAACAAGGGAGCTCCAGGAATAGATGGAGAGACTGTTCTTGATTTCGAGAAATTGTTAGATGATAAAATTAATGAAATTCATTGTGAACTCAAAAGTGGAAAGTATAGACCTAGTCCAGTTAAAAGGACTTATATAGACAAAGATGATGGTACAAAAAGACCATTAGGAATTCCGACAGTTAAAGATAGAGTTGTTCAACAGGCTGTAAGAAATGTTATAGAGCCGATATTTGAACCTGATTTTCATCCGTCAAGTTATGGATATAGACCAAAACGTTCCTGCCAAATGGCAGTTGCGAAAGCAGAGAGTTTTACAAATCGTTGGGGATTAAAGTATGTAGTAGATATGGATTTGTCAAAGTGCTTTGACACACTTAATCATGATATGATAGTAGATTGTGTTAATGAAAGAATTAGTGATGGAAAAGTATTAAGACTAATCAGAGCATTTCTTGAAAGTGGAATATTGGAAGATGGTGCTTTTTCAGAAACTACAATAGGCAGTCCGCAGGGAGGAGTTATTTCTCCGTTACTTATGAATATATATATGGATAAATTTGACCAAAAGATGAAAAGCTTGAATATTAGGATTGTAAGATATGCAGATGATATTTTGATTTTTGCAAAATCGAAACGCGAGGCTGGCAGATATAAAGAAATTGCCACTAAAATATTAGAGCAAGAACTAAAACTAACAGTGAATGCGAAAAAGACTCATATAACAGATAATAATAAGGGAATATCATATCTTGGCTTTATTATCAAAAAGAAATATATATCTATACATCCGAAAAGAATTAAGAAATTGAAGGAGAAAATTAGAAAACTTACACCTAGAAACTCTGGATACAATGTTGAAGCCCTAGTCTACAAACTTAATCCAGTTATCAGAGGGTGGTGCAATTATTTTAGGATAGCCAACTGTAAAAGTATCTTTGAAGATTTAACAAAATGGATTAGACGAAGACTTCGAATGAAGCAAATGAAAGAGTGGAAAAGTTATAAATCACTTCATAAAACTCTAAGAAAAATGGGATACAAGGGTACTTTTAAGAAAATATCCATGACGAGATGGAGAAATTCACTAAGTCCACTTGTGTGTATGGCACTTCCGAACAAATGGTTTGATGAAATCAAACTATTTGACATGTCTAAGGTAGAAACAGCAGTTTTGCATTATTATAAAGAATAATGGAGATTTATCAAGAGCCGTGTGCGAGGCCCGCATGCACGGTTCTGTGAGAGGAAAGACCTCAGAAAAATTTCTGAGGTTCACCTACTCGATATAT
>JAFRDD010000089.1 GCA_017404025.1 Clostridia bacterium | reverse complement strand
TCCGCTTATCACGAACGTATATTCGTTGTAATATGTATTTGTGATAGGTTTATTAAGTGAACCCTTTTTATATTATCAATGTACAAAAAAATTTAATTTTTTTAAATTTTTATCTTGACATTTTACCAGGTGTCTTTTATTATTTTTTTAATAATCTTTTAATAATATTTCTCACTCTTCCAAATTGCTTTCTAATAAATGGAGTTATTTTTATAAATATTCCTTTGGTATGTCTATGAAATTTTATGATTTTCTTATTAAATTCTTCATATTGCATCACATCT
Source organism: Clostridia bacterium (assembly GCA_017404025.1). GTDB lineage: Bacteria > Bacillota > Clostridia > TANB77 > CAG-508 > CAG-269. The sequence goes on along the minus strand of JAFRDD010000089.1, from coordinate 23,235 downwards.
TTATATTGTTTAGCTCTTTTTTCAAAAATCAAAAATTTCTTTCTAGATTGAAATAAATCTAAATTAATATAATACTGAACATATACCATAGGTAAACACAACCTTCTCAATACATATTCTCTTTTATTGTTTGAAAATCTTTTATCCTCAGCAACAAGTCTCATTAATTCTATTGTTACATCTTCATGATTTTTATAATGTTTTTTCATTCCCTGTTCGCTTACAGATTGTCCTTCATTTCCTATATAATACCTATATATATTTAAATTATATTTTTTTACTGAATCTATATATATAATTGAATATGCATTATATGTCATATCAACATAAAAAGTTTTTTCTAATAATTTAAAATTAGCTTTTTTTAAGTTTTCTAATTTATATGTTGCAGTTGGAAGCATTGGTCCCCACTGTTCAAATCCATTTTTTCCAATACAAATATCGTCAAATTTATATACCTTTTCCGGTTCTAAATTCTTATAATATTCCCTTATTGTAGGTATATCTTCAAAACTTCTTGCTTCACTAAGATCAGTCAAAACTAAATCTACATCTTCATTTATTAATTTTTCCAAAAATGCATTATAAGCACTTTCATCAACCCAATCATCTGCATCCACAACTCTAAAGTATTTTCCTTTAGCTAACTCTATGCCTTTATTTATTCCTGAACCATGTCCACCATTTTCTTTATTTATTATTTTAACTATTGATTTTCCATCTATAGTTGTTAATTCTTCATATAACTTTCCTATTTCACCAGTTTTATCTTTTGATCCATCATTTATTACTAAAATTTCAGTTTGATTTGCATATTCTGACTTTAGTAAAGATCTTAAACATTTATGAAGTACATTTTCTGCATTATAAGATGGAATTGTTATTGTTAATATTGGTTTATCTGATATTTTTTCAAATTTTCGAATAATTTGACTTGGTTCTTTTATATTATTCTTTATAAATGTAATTTCATTTTCCATTTTATTAACATCTTCAAATTTCATAACTAATAAGTTTTCAATTTTTTTTTCGATGCTTTTGGAATCTATGTTTTGATTGTCTAGAACTATTATTGGTGTATCTAAAATATAACTTGTCTTTAAATATTTTGAATATTGTTCATTTAAGCAATCAACTAAAATCGCATCATATGTCTTTGACATAAGTATTGATCTTAATTCTTCATATTGGTCTTTATGAACTTCAATACCATCGTAGTCATATATATTTTTATTATTTTTTTCATTAATACATGCTACTTCAACTTTTATACCATTTTTCAAATATTCTTTAACATGTAAATGTATTAATTTATTTTTATTAACATCTTCTTCAGAAGGATATTCTGGAGTTATTAATAATATTTTTTTTGTGTCCATAAATCCTATATGTCCTTTCTTCTATATAGTTTCTGCCAATTTTTTTGCAGCAATCATTGCATCTTCCATTGAACAATATGTCCATCCTCCATATCTACCTATGCTATAAACATTTTGTTCTTTCATTTCTTTTTTCCATCCATCAACTTCTTCATTTGTTTCACCCTGTATATGTACATATGCTGGATCCATTAAAATAGTGCTATATGAAATCAATTTATTATCTTTTGCTATTCCGATTTTTTCTAAATTTTCTATTGTTAATTTTAATTGTTCTTCAACATCTATATTTTTATCATTTTTATTATATCCAATTTCTATATACATACTTAAACGATCTGAATTTAATATATTATCATAGAATCCTACTCTATAAAAATTAATTTCTTTTTCTGGGAAATATATCCAATGTTCATCAAATTGTGATTTTTTTTCAAAACCTAAATTAAATACTAATACTTTATTATATGAAAGTCTATCTAATAGTTTTTTATCTTCTGCAGAATGTGTGATTTCTAAAAATTTATTTAATGGTGATGTATTAATTAAATATTCATATTTAATTATTTCATCATTATTAGTTACAGCTATTTTATGTTCATAATCAACAGAAACAATTTCAGTATTTAATTTAATTTTTTCCTTATCCAAATTATTATATAAATTATTTAAGAAACTCATAGCTCCATTTTCTGGATATAAAAATTTATTATTATATGAGTTATTTGTTCCTTCCTTCATATTATTTATTATTTGATTTATATTAGCATATGGAAAGAATCTTCCCATTGCTTCTTTATCTAGACAATTCAAATCACAAGCATATAACTTTTCATTATATGGCTTTAAAAATTTTTCTACTATAGATTTTCCAAATTTCCCATATAACATATCTAAAAAGCTATCATAATTTTCTTTTTCAACTTTATTATATAAATCATATAAACAATCAATAAATTCTTGTTTTTCTAATTGATGTATATTTGTTTGAAATGGATAATCTATTAAATTTCCTTTATAATATATTTTTGTATTCTTGTCTTGTTCTATTAATTTTTCATTTTTCATATTATCTTTGAAAAACTGTTTCATTTCTTCTGTTTTAAAATGGAAAAAATGTCCTGCATAGTCCCATATAAAACCATCTTTATATATAGTTCTGCAATATCCACCTATTTCACTTTCTTTTTCAATTATTAAGTAATTATCTTTTTTTACATTTGCAAACATTAGTCCTGATATTCCTGCACCAATTATTAAATATTTTGTATTAACTTCTTTCATTTTTTCTCTCCTTATAATTTTTTTCAATTATATATTACAAAATAGCTATTTGTCAATTTTTTTACTCTTTATTTTTCCCGGTATTAAAAGTAAATAATACAATAACTTATTTAAAACATTCTTTATAGTTTCACTTTGATATTTTTTAGTCAAATACGAAAACAATATATAATGTTTAATTACATACACCCTTTTATTAAACTTAACCCCTGAAAAGTCTCGTTCTAATATTTCCTTAAAATATTCATAATACCCATAAGGATTTTTCTTAAATTGCTCTATAATATTTTTGCTATATCCTTCTTGTTGATACTCACAAATCATAATTGCTTTATTTACGCATAAAATATTATAATTCAAATCCATTTCATGATGTAATCTAGCTTCTGTAACAAACTTTTCATTATGTTCTAATTTATACTTATATTTTTTCCTAATATCAGAAAAATACACAAGTGCTTTTTCTCCATCTTCGCCTTCTTTAAAATACAAATCAAACATTGTAGATTTTTCTTTTTTAAAGTCTCTTCCCATATTTTTTCCACTTGTATCATATTTTAGAAAACATAATGCATATATATCTTTTTCATCTTTATTTTTTTCATATTCTTCTTTAATAACTTCAAAAGCATCCTCTGTAAAAAAGTCATCAGAATCACATTCAATAATCAAATCACCATTTGCTTTTGGAACTAAATTATTAATTGCTGACATTTTGCCTTGATTTTCTTGATAAAAATATTTAATATCAACCAATTTTTCATCTATAAATTGTTCTACTATTTTCTTAGTTTCATCAGTTGATCCATCATCCATTATTAACCATTCAAAATCAACTTTGCAATTCAAATTATCTTTTAAACTCTTATATAATTGAGGAAGTAAATTTGCTCTATTATATGTAGCTGTTAATATAGAAATTTTCATAATTAACCTCCTTTTTCAAAATATCACTATCTTTTCATTTTATTTATTGATTAATTCTTCTATCTGACTTATTATTTCTGAATTATCATATTTATTCATACTATGATTTATATTTATATATTTTTCTTTATTTTTTAATATTTCACTTAAACCAATAAATATATCTTTTTCATTATTTTCTACTATCATTTTGTTATCGTACTTTTGTAAAGTTTCTCTTGCAGCAGTATTCGTAATAACTATAAATTTTTGTAAAATTTGTGCTTCTAACAATACCATAGGATATCCTTCATAATTTGAAAGAAGTGCAAAACAATCTGCTGCCTTTATATATGGATAAGGATTTTCTTTTGATCCTAAAAGAATAAATGTATCTTGAACATTATTTTCATTTATAAGATTTTCAATCCTCTCTCTTTCAGGGCCATCCCCAATCACATATATTTTATGGTTCATACCTTGTTTAATCAAATTAGTATGAATTCTAACTAATCTATCTATAGCTTTTTGCTCTACTAGTCTAGCTACCGTTAATATATTGAAATCCTTTGAATCAAATGGTATATTCTCACTTTTTTCTGCTTTTCTTATAACAACTGCTGTATCTATGTAATTATAAATCACATATTTTTCATTTTTTAACTTATATATTTGTTCAAACTTTTCTTTATTATCTTTACTTACAAAAACTAACTTATCATATTGTTCATATATTTTTTGATCTGTTTTTCTCTTTATATTAGCTTTTAGTCCACTTCCAAACACAAGTGAAATATCATTATGAATCCATGCTATTTTTTTAGAATTTTCATTTTTTACACTGAATAACCTTGTAATTGGTCCTTCTAAAAAAGCAATTTCAACATCAAAATTTTCTTTTATATATTTTTCATAAATTCCTTTTTTATTTAATAAAACTTTTAAAGGTATTATTTTCTTTTGAATTGCTGATAATTCATTATATTGTTTTGTATATAATGTTTTTAAAGTTACTTTTTTAGATAATTGTTTTTCTAGTTCTCCATTGCTATAAATTGTAAAAATAGTAATGTCATATTTTTCACACAATTCATTTGCTAAATCAACTAAAACTCTTTCAGCTCCTCCAAGTGTAAGACTAGTTATTCCAAATAAAATTTTTTTCATCTAGTTCTCCTTTTTTAAATTATAAATTTTGTTAATTAATAAAGCATTAATTACTACAATTATTATCATTGTTGAACTATTAAAAAATGTATATCCTGAAAAAAATGATAAAGCAAATGTAAATCCACTTCCAAGTTCAAGCATAATATATTCATCATCAATTTTCTTTATATTTTTTATACCTATCCACATTCCATACACAAATATTGATAAAAATGGTACAAAGTATAAGCAAAATCCCAATATTCCAAAATTGCACAAAAATGCTGGTATTTCCATTTCAAAAACTAATTCATAAAAATTTGCATTATATCCATTTCCAAATAAAATCAAACTTAAGTTTTTTTGATTTTTTACTAATACAAAATTATAAATTAATTGTTGCATTCTATAGTCATTATTCGTAATATTCATTTTATTAGCTATATTATACAAATCTAATATAGATTGTTTTTCTGCTTCTCCCATATAGCCTTCTTCTAATTCATTCTTGTCTATTTTATTTTTTATATCTAATAAATCTCCTGTAATATGAGCATTTCCGTTTAAGCTTTCATCAATAATATCACTTTCAATATCCTTTAAATGTTTTCTTCTTTGAAGAGTTGTTGAACCAAATAATATAACAGTAATACCAATTATAATGATAGATATTCCGCCAATTGCTACATACTTTTTATTTATTTTTTCATTATGTAATAATGAATAAAAAACTTCTACAATAATATAAATGGCTAATACTAAAATAAATCCTAGTAATCCAACTCTTGTACCAATTAAAAATATTAAAAATATTCCAACTAAAACTAATAATAGAATTACTATTTTTCTGTATTTTTTATCTTTTATTAAATTTATATAAATAAACATCGTTAATAAAAATATTGCACCTGTACTATTTCCAGACTCAAGCCAACCTTTATACCCCATTTGTTCTTCCCAATAGGTATATGATGATGTATGTGTAATAATTGCAAGATATATTGAAACAATATAAATGCAAGCACTATATAATATACTTTTTTTCAATTTATCAGTATTTTTACTTTGAAAAACATATATGTATAAAAATAAATTTAATATCATAAATGAATAATTTACTATATATTGTGCTTCATGAATTATATTACTATAACTACTTCCAGTTTTTACCTTTTCAAAAAGATATAAATGAATTACACCATATATCGCAAATACTAAAAATCCCAAGAAAGTATATAATTTGAATTTTTTATCTTTTTTAAAAAATAAATAAATTATAACTGCTATTGTTATTACAGGTCTTAAAAATGTTGATGGGGATAAATTAGTATTAAATATATTTCTAAAACCAAAACTTAATATATCTAAAAAAGGACATATTATTATAAATAAACACAATATATTTTCTATATTTATTTTTCCTTTTAATTTTTCTTTCATCTATACTCCTCTAAAAACTTTTGCATATATTTTATATGTAAATGAATTAATTGATTTCATATATCTATTTTTGGATGTTTTTTCTTCATTCAAAATTTTATTTTTCTTCCAGTTAGGAAATTTTGAATTTAAATTATTCCATGTTTTATTTATTAATTCATTTCTAATTTTTTTATCTTTTATTTTTACTATTCTACGTAAAGAACTACATAATAAAATTCTTGTATATGTATATTCTAATTCTTGTTCATATTCTTTATATAATCCTTTTTCTTTGTAATATTCAATTACATGTTCAAGAACTTCAAATATTTCTTTTGTCCTTTCATTTTGTACATTTGATATTGAATTTTCTCTTTGGATATAATGTATAAATGGTTCTTTAACAAAAGAAACTTTATTTAAATATGGTATTAATTTATATGTAAATTCTACATCTTCATACCTAAAACCTTTTGGAAATCGTATTTTTGCTTCTTCCAATATACTTCTTTTTATTAATTTATTCCAAGCCACAACTCTTGCTTTTTGTAACATTTCTTTTTGATTAGAATATTTTTCACCTATATCAACTTTTGTTTTATTGGGATATTCCCAATAAAAATCACATTCTACCATATCACTATTTTCTTTTTTGGCTAATTCATACATTTTTTCATACATATCTAATTCAACATAATCATCAGAATCTAAAAATGCTATGTATTCTCCTTTTGCATATGGTAATCCATAATTTCTAGCATCTGATAACCCACCATTTTCTTTTTTAATATATACTATTTTTTCTGGATTATTTTTTTCATATTCTTTTATTATTTTTTCTGAATTATCTTTTGAACCATCATTTACAATTATTATTTCTATATCTTTTAGTGTTTGATTTAATAACGAATCTAAACATTTTTTTATATAATCTTCTACATTGTAAACTGGCACTATAATACTTACTTTAGGCATATTCTTACCTCATTTTCAAATATAATTTTACACTTAATTGTAGTATAATCCTTTTTAATAATTGTTTTAAATTTCTTGGTTTTATATTTTTATAAACTTTTCTATCTTTAAGCAACTTTATATATTTACTTTTATCTTCTTCTTTTAATTCATTTATTTTTAATATAATTGCATTTGTATAAAAAATTTTTGCATTTTCTTTGGTTTCTTTATTTAAATCCATTTTATCGATTTGACACATTGCATTATCAAAATGAAAAATAGCATCATTAAATTTCTTTATTGTTTTATCATAATTCTCATTTCTGGTTATACTATCTTCTGCCTGAACATAATAGTATAAATATTCTGGTACTGATACAAAACTTTGAGCTTTTAATATAATTAATGGTATTAAGCCATAATCCTCATGATATGTTCTTTTAAATTGAAAATCGTTATCTGTAAATAATTTTCTTTTTATTAAATAAACACATGGGGAATCAATTAATACATCTTGGCTATATAATTTGTTAAAAGCTTCACTTCCTGTTGTCTTTTCAAATGTTGGACCATCAACATTTTCTATAGCATTTCCTTTTTCATCTACTCTTTTTAATTTAAACTTAATTATATCAATATCTTCATTTATATATGGCATTAATTTTTCTATTAATTTTTCATCTATATAGTCATCTGAATCAACAAATAAAACATAGTCTGAATTTGCTTTTTCAATTCCATAATTTCTAGTTTTTGCTACTCCTTCATTAGGCTTTGAATAATATTTAATTAATGAATTTTCTTTTTTTGTATACTCATTTATAATACTTTCAGAATTATCTGTTGATCCATCATTGATAACTATTATTTCAATATCTTTTACAGTTTGATTAGTTACAGAATCCAAACATTTTCTTAAATGTTTTCCAGTATTATAAACAGGTATAATTATACTAACTTTACTCATTTACATTCCTCAAAATATCTCTTCTAATTTTTTCATAATTTCATTATTATATTCTTCTGGCTTAAACTTTTTATTTATTGTAAATCCCTTTTCAATAAATAATTTCATTTTCTCATAAATATCTTTTGAATCCTTTTCTGTTACATATCCAAATCCATCTTCAACTTGCTTATAATCAGAAACTTTTGTGGTTATTATTGGTTTATTTAATGTAAAACTTTCTAAAAATACTACAGGATATCCTTCATATTCTGATGTTAATATTATACAATCTGATATTTTAAAATATGGATATGGATTTTGTTTTGATCCTAAAAATATTATTTTATCTTCTAGTTTATATTTTTCAACCATTTCTTTATACTTATTATTATCAGGACCGTCTCCTACTAATAATATTTTAAAATTAAATCCATCATTTTTTAACATATTACTAGCTTCAATTAATCTTGTTAATCTTTTTTGTTTTTCATCATGTCTTCCAACATTTAAAAATGTTACACAATTAGAATCTTTTTTGGTTTCAATTTTCTCATTAGCAAAATCTTTAATTTTATTATAATCAATTAAATTATTACATACTATTGTTTTTTCTTGCATTTCTGGAAAGATTTTTATAAAACTATTTTTCCCTTCTTCTGATACAAAAATAATATGTTTAAATTTATTATATTTTCTTGCATTAAAAAATTCTTTTACCTTTTCTTTATTATTATCATATAAAGTTAAATAGTCTGCGTGTCCCCACAAAGCATTATTTTTTGATGCAATTTTACTTATAACTGATGCTGGAATAGAATATGTTGCAAAACAACCAGCAAAATCAAATTTGTTTTTATATTTTAATGTAAATTTTATTCTTTTAATTAAATTACTAACTTTTCTTATAATGATATTTTTATTAGTGTTTGGAGCATATTCAATAACTTCTATGTTTGAGTTTAATTCATCCAAAAAAATCCCTTGTTTTTTCTCTAGAACAAGAGTTATTTTATGTCCTTCTTCATCTAATTTATTTACTAATGTAACTAAAGCTTTTTCTATCCCTCCAACATCTAAAGAATGTGCTGCAAATAATAATTTTTTACTATCTATAAATTTTTCTATCATATTAATTATATTCTCATTATTACTAACAAATTTTTTAGGTGTAAATTTTTCTGCTTCTTTTAATAATTTAGACAAATCACTTACTCCAACAGCTCCTTTTATAAACCCTTGCCCATCAAATGTTTGAACAATTTCTAATTGATGATCATTCACATGTTCGTTATATTCATGATATCTTGGAACAGCAATTACTTTTTTTCCTTCTTTTAAAGCTGTAACAATTGAACCTACTCCTCCATGAGTTATAACTAAGTCCGCTTCTTTCACTAATTTTTTTAATTTAGCATTTGATATCAAATTAAATATTTTCATATCTTTTGATTCAAACTTAGTACTTCCAGCTTGTACAATTACTTCATCTTTTATTATTCCTTTGTCAATACATTTTTGAATTTCTTCTAATAATCTATGAAAACTATTTTTTTGAGTTCCTAGCATTACTAATATCATTAATAAATTGAACCTCCTAGCTTAGCCTTTGGATATAATTCCAACATTTCTTCCCATTGCACAATAAACAAATCTGCAAATTTATATATTAATTTTCCTGTTGCAGTTTTAGTATGTCTATTTGCAAAAGTTTCTATATAAATAATTTTACTGCCAAAAATCTTTCCTAACACGCACATTGGACCTGCTGTATGTGTTCCTGTTGTTACTATAATTTGCGGTCTTATTTTAAAATATAAATAAACCGTTTTAAATATATTTATTGTAAATTGAAATATATATTTAAATAAATGTGCTCTTGTTCCATATAATAAATATGAAATCTTTTCTTTATATTCTTTTTTATACTCTTTTGTTATCATATCTTTTTCAGTTACTATATGATAATCATATTTTTCAAATAATGGTTTTAATTGCATAAGTTCACTAAAATGCCCGTCCTGTGCTAGATATAAACATTACTTTTTTCATATTAGTTTTCCTCCAAAACCTGAAAACTTTATTATGCGTTGATTCTATCACAAGATTATTGATTTTTCAACATAAAAAAATAAAAATGCCTAATAATTAAAATAATTCTAATTATTAGACATTAATTACTATTCCCCCTTAAAATCTTTTGCCACACTATCTATTTCTTGTAATTCAAATCTATATTTTTGTTTCACATTAGGATATTTTTTTGAATCTACCTCACTTAAAAACATCTCAACTGGTCTAATCCATAAACCCATATCTCCATATAATCTTCTATAGACAACAAATTCTTCTTTAGTTTCAGAATCTTTTGCAATATCTTCTACTAAATAATAATCACCTTTAAAATGTCTATATATTCCATTAATTTTTAATTCTCTCATATCTCATCTTCTCCAATCAAATCAATACCAACCTAATCTTTGAGAATGTGCCCACGCCTCTGTTGGTGTTATGTACCTTCCTTTAATATAATTTACTCCCCAATCAATTTGAGTTTTATAATTTGTCAAATAATCTGATCCCATAGCAGACATTTTAGTTGCTGGAAGTGCTTGAGGAATTCCATATGCCCCAGAGCTTTTATTTTGTGCAGTTACATTCCAATTGCTTTCTCTATTCCAAAGTGCAACTAAACATGTAAAGTCTGAATCAGACCATCCATATTCCTCACATTTTTGTTTTGCATATTCTTGATATTCCGCAACATCACCTGTAACTTCTTCTAACCTTGGAATTGAAAGGCTTCTACTTGTTACTTGTATCTTTTTTATTTGTATTATTTTATCAACAGGTTGTTTTATTATCTCTTCAAATATTAATGTTTTTTCTATTTGTACACCCTTTTGATACTTAATTTTATATGTTAATTCTTTTATTCCATTTTTGCCCTCTTGCAAAACCTCATTTTTTTCTTCAGAACCATCTCCTATTTCTTTAGTAATTGTTTGAAATGGTATTTCAATTTGTTCTTTTTTTATTTCTTCTGTTATATTAGTATAATTATCTAATAATTCGTTAGTTGATGTTTCTACTCCTTTTTCGGCTATTTTTGATATTGAAATTTCTTGTTCAGTCTTTTCTACAATTTTTATAATATCTCCAGATGAAATTTCTTCATTCAAATCTGGTACTGTTTTTTCATTTTCTGCTAATACTATATTTTTTGATTCTAATATTTCTGAAACTTTTAATTTTGACGTTACTGTTGACATCTCATAACCATTTCTGAAAACTATTTTTACTTCATTCATAGTAGAACTCATAGCAACAACACCTATTCCAGAAATTAATACTAGTATAATACTAATTATTATAATTTTGGTTATAGAAATAGAAGCTTGCTCTTCATTTTTCATACTTTTTCCTCCTATGTTATTTATGTAAAAATTATATCATTATAAGTAAAAATTGTCAAAAAAAATCATCTATTATTTTTTCTTTTTTTTACAAATATTATAAAAATACAAAAAGCAATTACGCTACCTATTAGTATTTCTATATAATATGTTTTTAATTCCACATCATTTTCAGCTAACAATTTAGCACTATATTCTAACCCATCAACAGTATATTTAATAGTTCCGAGTTCTTGTCCCTTATTTATTGGTGCTACTATATTTTCATTTAATATTACTTCAGGCTCTATTTCTTTTACATTTATTTTTTTATTGTTTATTATTGTTACATCATCATTTATTACTAAATTTAAATTTTTAGTTTCTTTAGTTGCTTTATCAACTTCTATGTTTTTTATGATATCACCTTTTTTATTTAAATTTGAAAAAATATAATTATCAAATGCATAATTAATTATTTTTTGTGTTTCAGTAAATCTACCATCTGATGTTTTAGCACCTAAAACAACACTAATATAGTTAAATCCATCTTTATTAATATTTGTTATTAAACAATTGCCTGCTTGCAAAGTTGTTCCTGTTTTTATTCCTTTTACATTTTCATTGTAAAATTTACTTTTGGGATTTAAAAAATAATTCGTACTTTGCATAACCCTATCTTTTTTTACATATTTATTTGTAGCAGATAATGTATATTCATATGTAGAAACTATTTTTTCAAATGTCTTATTTTCCATAGCATATTTTGAAATTAAATATAAATCATACGCAGTTGTATAATGTTCTTCATCATGTATTCCATTTGGATTTACAAAATGTGTATTAGTGCATCCTATTTCTTTTGCTTTTCTATTCATCATATCTGAAAATCCATCTACAGAACCTCCTACATGTTCTGCTAATACATATGCTGCATCATTTGCAGATTTTAGCATAAGTGCATATAATAAATCTTCTATACTAATTTTTTCTCCTTCAAATAATGGTGCTACTACATATCCAGAAGGAATATTAGAAATAGATTTTTTAGATACAATAGCAGTATCATTTAATTCACATTTTTCTAGCACTAGTATTGCAGTTAAAATTTTGGTAACTGATGCCGGAAAATTCTGTTCATTTGCATTTTTTTCATATATAATTTTTCCTGTATTTACTTCTACCATAATAGCAGATTTCGCATTAATAGAAATTTCATCAGTTGCATATACACTTAAATAGTTACTTAATATTATAGTTATTATTATCATTAAAATAATTATTTTTTGAATTTTTTTCAGTTTTATATTCATAAATATTCTCCTTGCTACATTAACTATTCATTCTCCTATAATTTTAAACTCAATATCTTCCATATCTGGAAACATTTCTTTTACTCTTTTTAAAGTCAACATTGACATTTTAGGTTGAGGATTCTTACTATGTTCTGATAATAATTTTTGTGTATAACAATTTGGTGCTGTTTTAAATAATAAATATCTATTTCTAACAAAAGTATAATAAATTTGATATCCATTATTTAAATCTTCCCACATCATTTCAAATGTATATTCTTTTTCCATTTATTTTTCTCCAATCATCTCTTTAAATTCAGCCTCGCTAATTATTGTTACTCCAAGGCTTTGAGCTTTAGTCAATTTACTTCCTGCATCTTCACCAGCCAATACATAATCCGTCTTCTTAGAAACAGAACCAGATGTTTTTCCTCCAAATTTTTCTATAATATCTTCTGCTTCTTTTCTTGTGAACAACTCTAAACTACCAGTTAATACAAAAGTTTTTCCTTCAAATCTATTATCATCACTTTGTTCTTCTAAACATTCCATATTAACTCCTGCATCTTTCAATTTTTGAATTAATTCTTTAGTCTGTTCTTGAGTAAAGAATTCTCTTATACTATTGGCCATTACTTCACCAATATCATTAATTTGGCTTAATTCTTCAAATGATGCATTAGCTAAATTATCCATATTTCTATATTTTCTAGCTAACACTTTAGAAGCTTTAGCTCCTACATGTCTTATACCAAATGCAGTTATTAATCTATATAAATCATTTTGTTTACTTGCATTTATTGAATTAATCAAATTTTGAGCAAATTTTGTTCCATTTTTCTTTAAAGAAGCCACATCTTCAAAGCTTAAAGTATAAATATCTTCAATATTATTAATTAATTTTCTTTCTAATAGTTCATTAATTATATTTTCACCTAAACCATCAATATTCATTGCTTCTCTTGACACAAAGTGAACTAGGTTTCTAAATAATTTTGCAGAACATTCTATTCCTGTACATCTAACAGCTGCTTCTCCTTCTTCTCTTACTGCAACAGCTCCACAAACAGGACAAATTCTCGGCATTTCAAAATCTATTTCATTTCCTGTTCTTTTATTTTCTACTACTTTTACTATTTCAGGAATTACATCACCAGCTTTTTGAATTACGACAGTATCTCCAATTTTTAAGCCTTTTTCTTTTATAAAATCTTCATTATGAAGTGTTGTTTTTGATATTGTAGAACCAGCAACTTTAACAGGTTCTAATATTGCCATAGGAGTTATTACTCCTGTTCTTCCTACTTGACAAATAATATCTTTCAATATTGTTTCTTTTTGTTCTGGTGGGTATTTATATGCTATTTGCCATCTTGGACTTTTAGCAGTTGTTCCAAGTACTTCGCGAAATTTCAAATCATCTACTTTAATAACAGCGCCATCTATCCCAAATGTTAACTTTTCTCTATCTTCACCTATTTTGGAAATTGCGTTTTTTACATCTTCTACTGTTTTACAAAAAATTTTTACAGGATTAACATTAAATCCTAATTTTTCTAAATATAACAATTCTTCATAATGAGAATTAAATTCTTTTCCATTAATTTCTTGTACATTATAAACGTATATATCTAATGGTCTTGTTTTTGTTATTTTGCTATCTAATTGACGAAGTGAACCTGCTGCGGCATTACGAGCATTTGCAAATAATTCTTCTTCATTTTCTTCTCTTTCTTGATTCATTTTTTCAAAATCTTTTTTAGAAATAAATACTTCTCCACGAACTTCAATATCTATATTTTCATTTAATTTTTTAGGTATTGATTTTATTGTTTTTAAATTTTCTGTAACATCTTCTCCAACTAGACCATTTCCTCTTGTTGATCCTCTTACAAATTCTCCATTTTTATATTCTAAAGAGGCTGTTAATCCATCTATTTTAGTTTCTACTACGAAATTTTTATTTTCTATATTTTCTTTTTTAGCTCTTTCCGTAATTTTTTCTACATAATCTATTATTTCATCTATATTAAATATATCTTGCATACTAAGTAAAGGGATTTTATGTTCTACTTTTTGGAACCCTTCTTTTACTGTTCCTCCAACATGTTGAGTCATTGAAGTATCAACTATTAAATCTGGATATTCTTTTTCTAAGTTTCTTAATTCTAACATTAGCATATCATATTCAAAATCTGATATTTCTGGTTCATCATCATCATAGTATTTTTTTGCATGATATTCTACTGTTTTTCTTAAATATTCTATTCTTTCTTTTGCTTGTTTTTTATTCATTTCTACACTCCTAATTTTTTTCTTATTATATACAATTTACAAAAAAAAATAAAGAGAATTTCTAAAAACTCTCTTATTTTTATTCACTATTGTGCTTTTGCCAATATAATTATTCTCTTTTGACTATTATCTGTACAAGTTGATAACGTTAACTCTGCAACGCCATTTGTATCTCTTACATAAAAACTTGCATCATCCGGGTCTGCTTCAAATTTATTATAAATAGTATATGTAAGTTTTTTTCCTAGATTATCTGTTACAAATATTTGATCTCCTACTTCCAATTTCTTATTATTTGAAAATAGCTTTCCATTCATATAATTATGCCCAATTACAACCGTATTTCCTGGTTTGTTCAATCCAACACCATAAAGTACTACTACAGCTTTATTTAAAGCCTCTTGTGACTGTTCTTGTAATATTGGATATTTGAAATTTATTTTAGGTATACTCATTGTTCCAAGTACAGTGTATTGTTCATTGGAATATGTTATTGCACTATTATTCTTTTCATTAATAGCACCATTTTCATTATCTGCATCTGAAGAATTTTCGCCAGAATTGTTTTTCTCTTCGTCTGCCTTAGGCTCTGTTTCACCAACTCTTTTTTCAAAATCATCTACAAAATCAGCTGCCTCTTTACTTGATAAAAAAACCTGAGCATAATTATATCCAAAATATATTAATAAAGTTACTATTGCAACAATAATAATACTAAATACAATGTTCAAAATATTTCTTTTTTTGTCATCATCCATTTATCTTTTGCCTCCATGCTAATTTCTAATTTCTAATTTCTCTTTAACTTCTATCTTAATACTATACTATTTTTTCTCCTAATTGTGTTCCTGCTAAAACATGGAAATGTAGATGCATAACTTCTTGTCCTCCATCTTTTCCACAATTTACTATTACTCTATATCCATTTTCTTTAAATCCATTGTCTTCAGCAATTTTATTTATTGTAGTATAAATTTTTCCAATCAAAATTTCGTCTTCTTTTTTCACATAAGCTAAAGACGTTATATGTTTTTTAGGAATTACTAATATATGAATTGGAGCTGCAGGATTAATATCTTTAAATGCTAATACTTCTTCATCTTCATATACTTTTTTTGAAGGAATTTCTCCTTTTACAATTTTACAAAATAAACAATCTTCCATTTATATCTTCCTTTCAAATTTTCAACAGGGACGGTCCTTTTTGAAAATTTTCAAAAAGGACCGTCCCCTTTGAAAAAAATTTTATAATATTACTGCCTTTATACGTCTAATACCAGCTGAACTTGCTTCTTCTTTTTTTATTTTAAAAGTTCCAATTTCTCCAGTATGTCCAACATGTGGCCCGCCACATAGTTCTTTTGAAACTTCTCCTATTGAATATACTTTAACAATGTCTGGATATTTTTCAATAAACATACATTCTGCTCCTGAATTCAAAGCTTCTTCCTTTGTCATTTCTTGAACTGTTACAGGTAAATCCTCTTTAATCCATTGGTTTACTAGATCTTCTGCTTGTTTTTTCTCTTCATCTGTCATTTTATGATCACAGTTGAAGTCAAATCTCATTCTTTCTGTTGTTATGTTAGAACCTCTTTGATGAGTGTCTGGTCCTAGCACCACTTTTAATGCTGCATTTAAAAGATGAGTGGCTGTATGATATTTTGTTTCTATTTCACTATTTCCAGCTAAACCACCTTTAAATTTTTGTTCTGAACCTTGTCTTGACTTTTCTTGATGTGCTTTAAATAGTTCTTTAAATTTTTCCATATCAACTTTCATTGCATTTTCTTCAGCTAATTCTTTAGTTACTTCTGGAGGGAATCCATATGTATCATATAATTTAAATAGTGTTTCTCCATCAATTTCATTTTTGCCCTGATTTTTTGCATTATTCATAGCTTTTTGGAATTCTTTTTCTCCATGAGCTAAAGTTTTTACAAATTTATTTTTTTCTTCTATTATTGTTTCTTTAATCATATTTGAATTTTTCTCTAGATCTGGATACATTTCTTTTAGAGTTTCTACATATAAATCTACTAATGTTCCTATTTCATTTAAATCAATTTGTAATTTATTCATATGTCTAACTGTTCTACGAATTAATCTTCTTAACACATATCCTCTATCAACATTGCTTGGTTTTCCACCATCGCATATTACCATAATACTCGCACGTAAATGTTCAGCTATTATTCTTCTACTTTCAATTATATCTATTTTTTGTAATTCTTTTAATTTATCCATAACAGGTTTAAATAACTCTATGTCGAATGGGGTTTCTTTTCCTTGTAGTAGCATTGCCATTCTTTCTAATCCTAATCCTGTATCAACATTTTGTTGTGCTAATTTTGTATATTTTCCATTTTCGTCTTTGAAATATTCCATAAATACATTATTCCATATTTCAACATATTTTCCACAATCGCATGAAGGTTGGCAATTATCTGAACAAGCTGGTTTTCCTGTATCATAAAATATTTCTGTATCTGATCCACATGGTCCTGTTTCTCCTGCAATCCACCAATTATCATCTTTTCCATAATAATATATGTGTCCATCTAATATTCCTGCTTTTTTCCAACAGTTAGCTGCAACTTCATCTCTTGGGCAATCTTCATCTCCTGCAAAAACTGTTACAGACAATTTTTCTGCTGGTATTTGTAATTCTTTTGTTAAGAAATCAAAACTCATTTGAATAGATTCTTCTTTAAAGTAATCTCCAAGTGACCAATTTCCTAGCATTTCAAAATATGTTAAATGTCTATTATCTCCAACTTCTTCTATATCATTTGTTCTAAGACATTTTTGATAATCTGTTAACCTTGTTCCTTCTGGATGTTTCTCTCCTAAAAGATAAGGTACTAATGGTTGCATTCCAGCTGTTGTAAATAAAACTGATGGGTCATTTTCTGGTATTAATGGCGCTGATGGAATAACCCTATGTCCATGCTCTTTAAAAAACTCTAAATATTTCTTTCTTATCTCTATAGCTTTCATATAATTCTCCTTAAACTTATAATTTCTCTAAAAATTATACTTCAAATACTATGAAAAATCAAGGTTTTACAAAAAAAAGAGCCAAAGTTTGACTCTATATTTCCATTTGACTTCCCAAAAACGCTGCTGCTGATTGTGCAACCTTTTTTTCTACATCATTCATTTTAGTATTTCCTTCTTTTGCCATTAGTATTACTGTTCCAATTGTATCTCCATTAGATATTATAGGATATACTACTTGTGAATTATATTTACGCTCTTTAGTATCATTTCTTGTAATTGGCATTGCTACTTCATTATTTTCTTTGCTCGTATATACTTCCTTATCTTCCATCAATTTTTCTAATTCTTGACTTACATCTTGCTCTAAAAATTCTTTTTTTGAACCACCTGATACAGCTATAACTGTATCTTTATCTGTAATACAAGCAATATGCCCTGTTGTTTTTGATAATGTTTCAGCATATCCTGATGCAAATTCTGAAAGCTCTCCTATTGGAGAATATTTTTTTAATATAACTTGTCCTTCTCTATCTGTAAATATTTCTAATGGGTCACCGCTCTTTTATGCGAAGTGTTTTTCTTATTTCTTTTGGGATTACTACTCTTCCCAAATCATCTATTCTTCTTACAACACCTGTTGCTTTCATAATTTTCCTCCCTTTCATATTTTGTCTAAATTTCAAATACTTTAGTATGAATAAATTTAGTTTTATATTGTTAGTATTGCAAATTTTTACAAAATTATACGAAAAAAACATTAAACATAATTTGTTCAATGTTTTCGATTATCTATATTCATTATTCTTTATTTTAATAAAATCCCACCATTAACATTTAAATTTTCGCCATTTATGTAATCAGCTTTATCACTTAACAAAAATAGTGCAGCATTAACAGTATCTTCAACTTCGCCTAATCTTTTACTTGGATTCTTACTTGCTGTCTCTTTTATTTCATCTTCTGTATAACTCTTCTTTGCAAATGGAGTTAATGTCATAGATGGACTAACTGTATTAACTTTTATACCATATTTTGGAGTTAATTCTAAAGCAGAACATTGTGTAAGCATTATTGTTGCAGCTTCACTTGTACAATATGCAACAGAATCACCAATTGGTTTTGTACCTAATCTTGAAGCAATATTGATTATTCTAGGTCTTTTAGATTCTTTTAAAAGTGGTATGGCATATTTAATACATAACCATCTTCCAACAACATTAACATCTAATTCTTTTCTATATTCTTCCGCACTTAAATCTTCAATAGAAAAGATTTTGTCATATACAGCATTATTAACTAATCCATCTAATCTACCAAACTTTTCTTTTATTTTTTTAAATAAATTCTTTACATCATCTTCATTTGAAATATCTGCTTTTACAAATAAAGTATGATCCTCATATTCTTTAAATAATTCTCTTGTCTCATTTGCATTTTCTTCATTATGTGAATAGTTGATAATTACATTTGCACCATTTTCCAATAATTCTTTTGCCATTCCTTGACCCATTCCAGATGTCGAACCTGTAATCAAATATACGTATCCTTCAAAGTCTAGTGTCATATACTATCCCTCCTAAAATTACATTTTTTTAATATATTTCCTCAAAAAAGTAAAAACTCTTAATCCATATATCTATTATAAATCATGTCTGCAAATCCTTTATAATCTTCTAAATCATCATTTAAAATTTCAATGTCCGGATTCTTTCTTTCTTCCTTATCTTCAAAATACTCTTCATATCCATATGTACCACCACAATCTTCAGGATAAGGACCAGTTTTGGCTTTTATACAAACAGGAAAATCAATTTTTTCATTTATTACTTTTTCAATCAAAATATCATGTACCCATTCATCACCTAAATCATATATAAATTTCAATCTTTTCAACTTATCAAAATATTTATCTATTTTTTCCTTATTTGAATCTAGTATAGCATCTTCCACTCCTCATCTGGAATAGCTATAAATATACCACATTTATGAAGAGTAGCTCCAACTTCAAATTGATATAAATGGTATCCACACCAATCAAATGCAATTTCTATTATAGCAGCTAATTCGTTAAAAGTAATACCCGTTGGAATTCTTAATCTCCTCCATGTTGCTGAGTACGAATCTCTAATTGTTACTTTTATTTCATAATATTTTTCCACATTCAACCTCCATATTATATTATTCTTCTTTGGCAAGCCAATTAGCAATATCCTTTATTATAATTCCCTCATAAGTATAATCATCATGTTTTGTCCTTGCAATTATTATTTTAGGATAAGCATCCTTTATTTTTAATAATGGTCTTACTTCTCTTTCTATGGTTTTATCATCGTCAATATTATCAGCAACTTGAATATATATTTTTTCATCTCTTCTCATTGCCACAAAGTCAACTTCACAATTATATAATTCTCCAACATATATTTCATAGCCACGTCTTAGCAATTCAATCGCAACAATATTCTCATAATTTCTTCCATAATTCATATTTTTTCTTCCCAATTTTGCATACTTAAATGTTGGATCAACTAAATAATACTTATCTTGAGATTCAAGATATCTTTTTCCTTGAATGTCATATCTCCTAACTTTATAAAATAAGAATGCATTACATAAATATTGAATATAAGAACCAATAGTTTTGTGATTTAATGTATCATCTGCCTTTTTTAAGGAATTAGTTATGTTTCTTACCGAAGTGATATTTGAAATATTATCCATCATAAAATTAGTTAAACTATCTAACAAATCTTCATTTCTTATCTTATATTTTTCATTTATATCTCTTAATATTAAAGTTTTATATACTTCTAAAATGTATTTGTATTTTTCATTTTCATCATCATATAAATATGAACCAGACATTCCACCTTCTAAAATATACTTTTTAAATGCTTCATCTATATCTGTATATTTATAATACTTTAGAAATTCTTTAAATGAAAAAGGAAATAGCTCAATTTCAAATGTTCTTCCAGTAAATAATGTAGCTAAATCACTACTCAATAAAAATGCATTTGAACCTGTTATATATATGTCATACTTTTCTGATGCATGTAGACTATTTATAGTTCTTTCAAATCCATCACACATTTGAACTTCGTCAATTAACACAAAATTTTTCATTCCTTCAATATGTTTCGATTCTATGTACTCATTTAATTCATGGTATTCTTTTAATTTTTCATATTTCAATGAGTTAAAATTTATTGAAATAATATTATAATCTTCAATGTTCTTTTTTATATATTTTTGAAATTCTTCTAATAATTTAGATTTACCGCTACGTCTCACTCCTGTTATTATTTTTACATCAGGAGTTCCCATAACACTTATTAACTCTTTTAAATATTCACGTTCAATTACTTTCATACCTTTCACCTCTATAATTATTATACGTCTTCTATTTCCCAAAATCAAGTTTTTATTGAAAATGGGAAATAGTTTTTTTGTTATATTATACTTAAATAATTCTTAATTATTTTTATATAAATTAAAGAGATAGTATATACTACCTCTTCTTATATGTATTCATTAACTTACACTCTTTGTATTGATATATCAACTTTCTCAGGCAAATTTCAAGAACATATACAAGTTCCAATGAGGGTAACAACGGCTCTCCGCTCTTTCATGCGAAGTGTTTTTCTTATTTCTTTTGGGATTACTACTCTTCCCAAATCATCTATTCTTCTTACAACACCTGTTGCTTTCATCTTTTTCCTCCCTTTCATATTTTGTCTAAATTTCAAATACTTTAATTTAGTTTTATATTGTTAGTATTGCAAAAAAATGCAAAAATATACAAAAAAAGAGCCGGCTAGAACTCTTTTTTTTACTTACTCTTCAATTATTACTCTATTTTCGGTCTGGCTCTCATTATACTTAGCTATATATTTCTTGAAATTTTCAATTTCGTGGCATGTTAATACCTCAAAAATTCCAAGTACAAAAGCAGTAAACATTTTTTAATTATCTTTTTTTAATATTGTTGAAATAATGCCACATAAAATTCCACCAATAGGAAATACAATCCAACCTATTTGCCATCCTGAGAAGCAAAATCCCCATATTAAAAATATACTAGCAGCAATAAGCATAATTACTCCACATATTTTTCCAATTTTATTATCTTCTTTTTGAGCTTCAGGAGTATTTTGTTTATTATATCCTTCGACATTATATTTTTCTTGCATCATACCAGAATAAACAATAGTAGTAACACCTATTGTAACCAAATACATAAAAAATGCTACAGGCATTGCATTCTCACCAAATGTATTTAAGGTATTCAATGCTATCATAACAATAACACCTATTAGTATAATTGAAATTCCTAAAGCCAATGTTTTAGTATATTTAGCTTTTGCATTATCGATTTCCTCTTCATTATATATATTAGCTATAATAGGATTTTTTTTCTTAAAATTATCGATCATTGTACCATTTATAATAAACATTGGAACCGCAAAAACAACTCCTATTAAAATTATTACAACACCTATCAATGCATTTTTTTCTTCGTTCTGACCATTTGGCACCATTCCAATTAATGTAAGCATTATTGAAACTCCAAGTAATATAATACCTATACCGGAAGAAATTCCTTTAGCAGCCTTAGACATAACTTTGTCATAATCATTTTTTTCTTTTCTCACATCTTCTGTAATCTTCCCTTTTACCAATTCATCCATACTGCAATCAAAAATTTCACAGATATTAATTATTTTTTCCGTTTCTGGAAAACCATTTCCACTTTCCCATTTTGAAACAGCCTGTCTTGATACATTTAATTTCTCTGCCAACTCCTCTTGTGACATATTTTTTATTTTTCTTAAATTTTGTAAGTTTTCTGATAAACTCATATTTAAGCACCTCCTAATATTTATTTTAAAGTTGCATCTATATTTTTTCTACCAATTTTAATTTGCAACTTAAATTTTCTTTGCTACTTTAAGTTGCAACCGTGTACTTTATATGCTTTTCTGTCTAATTTATTATATCATACAATTTTATTATACACTATAAATTTTTACTACATTTCGACAAATTTTTTATTAAACATGTGACTAGTAAATGAAAATGTCTCAAATTTTTAATTTGTTTGTAAATAAAAATGTCTTAAAAATAATATGTTAATTTACAGATTTTAGTAATTTGTAAATTAAAATGTCTTATTAAAAACTAGCTTTTGTAAGCTAGTT
>JAFRDD010000088.1 GCA_017404025.1 Clostridia bacterium | reverse complement strand
GGGAGTGTCGCATTAGCAATTTAAAAAATTGCTAATGGCACTTCCTTTTTTTGATGAATATATCTATTTTAGGTTACTAAAAAACTTTAATCTAAAATTTGACGCACTTTAATAAAGGTTCGTAAAAATATATTTTTTTATTATATTTACTACCTTATTTTAGAGAAAATAAATATGTACCAGTTTTTCTGGATTGAATTTTATTATGTAATTTGTTTATATTTTGTGCCACTGCTAGTAATATACTTTCAGCTAGTACATTAACTTGTCCACGGCAGAGAAATCTTCTAAATCCCATATCATGTTTCAACTGAGCAAAAGAGCCTTCAGCTTGAATACTTCTGTTCATTCTAAGCTGACAACCTTCTTTACTTGTTATTCTTTCTAAATTTGCTTTTCGCTGACGGTTAAATTTTTTAGATGTTTCTATATTTTTAGTACGTTCTTCTAATGGTGTCTTACAGTTGCGACCTTTTATGCAGTCTTTTTTAAAACTACAATTGCTGCAATCTACGCAAGTGTAAACTGTTTTTTTACTTTCATAACCTGTTTTTGATTTTCTAGTCATTATTTTTCTAGCATATAGCCTTCTGCCATTTTTACACTTATAATAATCACCATCATAATTATATTCCATGTTTTCTATCTTGCTTATATCATTCTTGTATTTTCGTGTTGATGATATTTCATAATTTGCTGGTTTAATAAATGAAATTTGCTTGTTTGCCTCTAAAAAAGAATAATTTTCTTCACTTTCATAACCAGCATCAGCCACAATTTTTAGATACTTAAAATTTAGATTGCCTTCCATACTTTTTAGGAAAGGAATTAAAGTTGTTGTATCTGTTGGTTGAGGCCCAATAGTAAGCCATGTTATGTATTCTGAATCAACACCATGTTGTAAATTATATGCAGGTTTAAGCTGACCATTTTTCATTGCATCTTCTTTCATTCTCATAAATGTTGCATCATTATCTGTCTTTGAATAGCTATTTCGCTTTCCGCATAAATGTATCTTTTTTGTATATTCTTTAAGCTTATCAAGATATTTTTCAATAGTTTCAATCGAACGCTGAAGTGCTGTTTTTCTCTTGCCACATCCGTGGACGAACTGTATTCCTTCAGTTATTTTTAGTGCATAAAGCTTCTTTCTTAACTTCTTTAAATCTTTTAATTTTACAACATTTTTGTATCCAGTTTTGAATCCATAAGCTTCAGCACATTCTGAAACGAAATTTTCTATTTTTTCTAGTAATCTTTTTAAGTTTTTAGTTACTGCTTTTTTCCATACAAATGTGTATTTATTCGAAGCAGCTTCTATTTTAGTCCCATCAATAAATATAGTCTCTCCTGATATTTCTCCAATCTTATAGAGAAAGTTACTAACCTCACTTAAAATCCGTACAGCACAAGGTGCAAAATGTAGACTTCTAAATCTAGCAAAAGTAGAGTGATCAGGTACTTTAGATCCTTCTAACAAATACATAAAATTGATATCTCTATAACAAGCCTTCTCTATATCTCTTGATGAATATAACTTGCTCATATATCCATATAACATGAGTTTTAGTAACTTTCGTGGCGAAGCTTGATTTTCCTTAACCTTGGAATAAGTCTTATATAAATCTGATAAATCCATCTCCTCAACAAATTGACTAAGCAAACGCACTGAATCATTACTTGGAATCATAATTTCTAAATTTATTGGTAATTTTAATTGATAAAACTTACAATTAATTGTATAATTCTTATGTAAAATATTTGTTTTATTCATGTAAATATTTTACTACAAATCCTAACTTCTTTGAGGTTAGGATTTAATTTTTTTCATAGAAAAAGGGCTTCACACTATTTTTTAGTGCGACAGCCCCTTT
>JAFRDD010000087.1 GCA_017404025.1 Clostridia bacterium | reverse complement strand
TATTTATAAGGATAATTAAGTTTATAATAATTCCATATCTTACCAGTCAAATGCAATTTTTGCTTTGGCTTGTTCGTGTTTACATAAATTTTATGTTTATTCTTATACTTATGTATTACTTTCCTATTATATAAAAAAATACCATATGTATAAACATATGATATTTCTCCATTAAAACTATTTTAATTCAATAACAGCTCCAACTTCAGCAAATTTTGCTTTTAAGTCTTCAGCTTCTTCTTTAGAAACTCCTTCTTTAACTGTTTTTGGTGCTCCATCTACTAAGTCTTTAGCTTCTTTTAATCCTAATCCTGTAGCATCTCTAACTACTTTGATAACTTTTATTTTTTGATCTCCAGCTTCAGCTAATACAACATCAAATGTTGATTTTTCTTCAGCAGCTCCTGCTACTGCTCCTCCAGCTGCTGGTGCAGCTGCTGCTACTGCAGATACTCCAAATTCTTCTTCTATAGCTTTTACTAAATCAGCTAATTCAACTACTGTCATTTTTTTGATTTCTTCAATCATTTCTTCTTTATTCATTTTATAATCCTCCTAAATTTTACTTTCTAGTGATTAAGTCACTACTCTATTTTTATTAAGCGTTTGTCTCTTCTTTTTGTAAACGAACTTGATCAAGTGCAACTGCAAATTTTGAAATATTTCCAAGTAATGCACCAGCAAGCATTGATAATAATGCTTCTCTTGATGGAAGTTTTGCAAGAGTTATGATTTCTTCTGCAGTCATAACTTTTCCCTCTATAACTCCACCTTTTATTTTATAGAAATCATTATTTTTTGTGAATTCATAGATTGCCTTAGCTGGTTCTAAATAGTCTTCGTTACTCATTATAACTGCTGTAGGTCCAACTAATTTATCTTCTAAGCCTTCAATTCCAGCTTCTGCTAAAGCTCTTCTTGTTATATTATTTTTTATAACTCTATATTCAGCATTAGTATTTCTTAAATCTTTTCTTAAAGATGTAACACTTTCAACTGAAATTCCTCTGTAATCTGTTAAAAGTACTAATTTTGCTTCTTTAATTTTTGTAGCTAAATTTGATACTTCTTCTTTCTTTTGATTGATTATTTTTTCACTTGCCATGTAATATTCACCTCCTAAAGTTAGATAATATTAAATAAAATAAAAAACACTTTTTATAGCCATAGGCATATAAAGAGTGTTTAACCCTATTTCATATACCTAGGTAGGACTTACATAATTGCCTACTGTCTTTGGCTAATTTTCAATTATTTTTGATCTATCCAAATGCTTGGTCCCATTGTAGAAGCTATAGCAACACTTTTTATATATTGTCCTTTAGCTGCTGCTGGTCTTGCTTTTAAAATAGCATTCATAACAGTATCATAATTTTCTTTTAATTTTTCTTCACCAAATGAAACTTTACCAAATGATAAATGTATAATATTTGTTTTATCTAATCTATATTCTACCTTACCAGATTTGATTTCATTTATAGCTTTTGTTACATCCATAGTAACTGTTCCTGATTTAGGATTTGGCATTAAACCTTTTGGTCCTAATACTTTACCTAATCTACCAACAACCCCCATCATATCTGGTGTTGCAACTACTACATCGTAGTCAAACCAGTTATCATTTTGAATTTTTGGTATTAATTCTTCTGCTCCAACATAGTCAGCTCCTGCTTTTTGAGCTTCTTCTGCTTTTGGTCCTTTTGCAAATACTAAAACTTTTTGTGTCTTTCCTGTACCATGTGGAAGTACTACTGTACCTCTAACTTGTTGATCTGCATGTTTTGAATCTACTCCTAATTTAACATGTAATTCAACTGTTTCATCAAATTTTGCTTTTGGCATTTTTTCTAATATATTCAATGCTTCAGCAATTTCATAAGTTTTAGTTCTATCAACTAATTTGCTACTTGCGTCATATCTTTTTGCTAATTTTTTCATCTTTTAACCTCCCTTGGTATTAACGAGCTATGCTCTCCCAATAAATTTATAAATAATAATATTTATCTAATAATTATTCAGTAACAACTACGCCCATTGAACGAGCTGTACCTTCAACCATGCTCATAGCTGTTTCTAATGAAGCAGCATTTAGATCTGGCATTTTTTGTTCTGCAATTGCTTTTACTTGATCCTTTGTTATTTTAGCTACTTTATCTTTATTTGGTTTTCCTGAACCTTTTTGAATTTTTATAGCTTTTTTTATAAGAACCGCAACTGGTGGAACTTTTGTTATAAATTCAAAAGATTTATCTTTATAAACTGTTATAACAACTGGTATTATCATTCCTGGTTGATTTGCTGTTCTGTCATTAAATTCTTTTACAAATTGCATAATATTTACGCCACTTGCACCTAAAGCTGGTCCAACTGGTGGAGCTGGTGTTGCTTTACCTGCTTCTATTTGTAATTTTATAATATTTGAAATTTCCTTTTCTGCCATTTTTATGGCACCTCCTATTAACTAATTTTTTGTACTTGTGAAAATTCTAGTTCAACAGGTGTTTCTCTTCCAAACATTGAAACTAAAACTTTTACTTTATGTTTTTCTTTATTAATTTCTTGAACAGTTCCTACAAACCCTTCAAAAGGTCCATTCATTACTTGAACTTGTTCATTTATTTCATAATCTACATTAATTGGTACATCTTCAAATCCCATATTTCTTATTTCCTCTTCTGTTAATGGAATAGGGTCTGTACCTGAACCAACAAATCCTGTAACTCCTCTTGTATTTCTAACAATATACCAAGATTCTTCTGTTACAATCATTTTTATTAAAACATATCCTGGAAAAACCTTTTTTAAATTTGATTTCTTTTTCCCATCTTTAATTTCTATTTGTTCTTCCATAGGAACTATAATATCAAAGAAAAATTCTTCTAGTTCTCTATTTTTTACTGTTTTTTCTAGGTCAGTTTTTACTTTATTTTCATAACCTGAATAAGTATGAACAACATACCATCTAGGTACCATATCATAATCTTTTTGAGACATACTTTAGGCCTCCTTATAAAATAACTCCATCAAATTTATTCAGCATCCTTATTTGAGTCTTCATCTTTCTTTTCCTCTTCAGGTGCTTCTGTTTTAGATGTTCCATTTTCTTCTGATTCATTTGAATTTTCTTCGATATTTTCTGAATTTTCTACTGGATTTGTATTTTCTTCTTGTACATTCTTTGAATCAACAACTATTTGTTTAATTTTATCAACACCATATTTATTTGCACTTTCAAAAGCCAAATCTAATACAAATACAATTACTGATATAACAATTACTATTGCAACTACTGCTAATGTATTGTTTGCTAACTGTTTTGGTGTTGGCCATGTAACTTTTTTTAATTCTGCTCTTACTGATTTTAATGAATTCTTTTTATCTTTATTACTTTTTAATTCTTTATTAGCCATTTTATTTCCTCCTTAAAATAGCCTGTTTTTCTATTTCGTAAATTTATTCTTTATTTTGTTTCTTTGTGTGTTGTACGTTTTTTGCAAAATTTACAATACTTAACGATTTCTAATCTATCTGTATTATTTCTTTTGTTTTTTGATGTCATATAATTTCTTCTTTTACATTCTGTACATTCTAATATTATATTTTCTCTTGGACCTTTTGCTGCCATTTTATATACACCTCCGAATTTTACCTTCTTTTTTTGAAACGATGTGATCGTATGCCGTAATATACATACGCTTTAATATTTTACCACTTTTTCAAATGCTTGTCAATTCATTTCACGCAAGTTTTTCAATTTTTTACAATTATTTTTTTCTTTTTTGAACAGAATATCCGAATTTTCCAATTTTTTTACCTAACGCATAATATCCACCATTTGCATAAGCAATCAAATCACATTTTGATATGTCAAATGCACCATTCTCATCAATATATTTATCACTAGCATTAATGGCTAAGACTTCTGCAACAAACATAGTATGACTTCCAAGTTCTTTAGTTTCTACCACTTTGCACTCTATTGATACTGGACTTTCTTTTATCATTGGACACTTTACAAAATTTGCTTTCTCCCTATGTAATTTCATTTCTTTAAATTTGTCGTATTTTTCACCACTTCTTACACCACACCAGTCTGTTGCTCTTGCTAAATCTTTAGTGGTTAAATTTATTATAAATTCTCCTTGTTCTTTAATTAAATTATAAGAATATCTTGTTGGTCTTACAGAAATATAAACCATAGCTGGATTTGTATTTAATATCCCAGTCCATGCAACAGTTATTATATTTGATTTTTCCATATCACCACAACTTACCATAACTGCTGGTATTGGATATTCAAACGTTCCAGGCTTCCACATAATTTTAGACATAAAATCAACTCCTTTTTATAAACTTATATATATGTTTATTCATTAATTTTTATTCTATCACTTTTCTTAAGATAAGCATATATATAAATTTAAAAAATAGCAAAAAAAATCTAGCAATACCTATCTTTCCAGCAGGGTAACCCGCAAGTATTTTCGGCACATTTAGGCTTGACTTCTGTGTTCGGAATGGGAACAGGTATTACCCTAAATGTAATCATCACTAGAAAATTATTGTATGCAATTAATAGCACACTCAAAAATACATAGATGAAATAATAGTTTTAGAATTTATTTGTTTCGATTGCTTTTAAAATTGTGGTTAAGCCCTCGATTTATTAGTATTGGTCAGCTACATGCATTACTGCACTTACACCTCCAACCTATCTACC
>JAFRDD010000086.1 GCA_017404025.1 Clostridia bacterium | reverse complement strand
GGGACAGTAAGTAGATTTGTGTAAATCCAAATCTACCTACTGTCTTTTTTGTATGATTAGTTGGTAGAAGTGGAATAATATTCATGTACATTTAAGGAGGAATTTTTATGACAAGAAAAACTGATACCAACTTCAATTACAATGAGGAAGTAAAAAAATGCAAGACGATTGATGATGTATTAGGTAAAAACGGCTTAGTACAAAGACTTGTGAAGGATGTATTAGAGAATATATTAGAAGCAGAAATGGATGAGCATTTAGGAAGAGATAGATATCAAAGACAGACTGACATTGATTCTGAAAATAGAAATTACCGAAATGGCTACAGCCAAAAGAACTTAAGAAGCTCTTTTGGGGACGTAGATTTGAATATTCCACGTGATAGAAAGGCTGAATTCGAGCCACAAATAATAAAAAAATACGAAACTGTGTGCAATGAGTTAGATAAAAAAATAATATCTCTTTATGCAAAAGGTATGTCTACTTCTGATATTCAGGCAGAAATAGAAGACTTATACGGAATTACAATTTCACCATCTATGGTTTCAAAAATAACTGATAAAGTCATAGCTACCGCTACCGAATGGCAAAATAGAATGCTTGATAAAACATATCCTATAGTTTATCTAGATGCTATGTATTTCAAAGTAAGGAGCAATGGGAAAATAGTAAATAAAGCAGTATACATATGTCTCGGATATTCTATGGAAGGATATAAAGATATATTAGGTTTATGGGTAGACGAAGCCGAAGGTGCTAAGTTCTGGTTAAGTATTTGCAATGATTTAAAGAATCGTGGAGTAAAAAACATTCTTATTGCCTGTATGGATGGTTTAAAAGGTCTACCTCAAGCAATAAAAACTGTCTTTCCAGAAGTTAATATTCAAACTTGTATAGTTCATCAGATAAGAAATTCTATAAAATATATAGCTTCAAAAGATAAAAAAGAATTCATGAGAGATTTAAAGGAAGTGTATAAAGCAACAACTGAAGATCTTGCGCTAGCGCAGCTCGATAACTTAAAAGACAAATGGGGAAGCAAATATGGAATGGTTATTGATTCTTGGTATAATAATTGGAATAACTTATCTACATTCTTTGAGTTCTCTCCTAGAATAAGAAAAATAATATATACAACAAATGCTTTAGAAGGCTTTAATAGGCAAGTACGTAAATATACTAAATCTAGAATCATCTATCCAACAGATGAAGCCTTAAATAAATCCGTTTATTTAGCTACAATGGAGATAATGGAAAAATGGACTCAACCAATTCCTAACTGGGGTGCTACGCTAGCGGAGCTAAGTATTTATTTTGAAGAGCAATTAAAAGATGAATTAGCTTAAAGCTTGTACTTTTTATTAAAAATATGTATATTTTCATCTTTTTATCAAACACTATAAAAAGATAATAAAACTTATTATTAGTATTTCTAGTAAAGAAAAAAATATTACTGGAAACCAGAATTTCCAGTAATATTTTTTAAATAATAAATTTGTTTACACAAACT
>JAFRDD010000085.1 GCA_017404025.1 Clostridia bacterium | reverse complement strand
CTTAACTCAACCTTTCTCATATATCCTCCTAAAAATCTTAATAATAAAATTATTATTTGATTTTTAGGGAACATTTATTTATTAGTTGGGACATTTTCTAAAGTTACTACTTAAGACATTATCATAAATTAATCATAAAATAATGTAAAATTATTTAAAAAATATTGATTTTGTAAACAATTTATGATATAATATACAAGAATTGTTTAAATAAAAATAAGAGAGGTGAAAACTTAAAGTCAATCTTTAAGTGAATTATGCAAAAATTAGTCAATGAATCAAAAGGTGGTTGGAAAAAGTTTTTTAATTCTTTATTTGTAACTGCTGATCCAAAAGAAGAAACTAAGAAAATGATCAGAAATAGTGAATTATCTGATATTAATAAAACAGCACTAATAAAATCATTAGACTTAGTTGATGATATGGGAAAGAATATGTTTAATTATGGAAAAGAAGATAATAAGAAAACAAGTAAATCTATAAGTCCAAAAGGATATAATAGAGAAGAAAAATCTGAACCATCAAGAAAACAAATAAAAGATAGAGAAGACAGAGAAGATAGAGTTATATAGGTTAATAATACAAGAAATGAAAATTTCTTGTATTATTGTCTTGACAAATTGTGTTTTACAATATATAATAATTACCGTTAGTCCATATGGCGAAGTAGCTCAGTTGGCTAGAGCATCCGGTTCATACCCGGCAGGTCGAGAGTTCGAATCTCCCCTTCGCTACCAAAAAAAGAGATTTTCATATAAAGAAAATCTCTTTTTTGTATATTTAATTAGAATTGGAATCATTTAATAAAATATTTAAAATATCAGGATATATCTTATTTGCTTGTGAATTCCAATTATCAACAATCTTTTTTGCACGTTCTCTTGATCCTGCTATTGTTTTTACTTCAAAAATTGTTTCATTATTTTCTATAATTTTACATTTTATAATATATTCATTTTCACTTTTTGGAATAAATTCAGCAGAAACAGAAGATTCTTTTTGAAAATTAGATAGTTCTTTTTTGAAAATGTTATCTGCTTTGAGTTTTAAAATTCCTGGCATTATATCCTGTGTAAGAGATAATGCATCTTGTCCTTTGGAAGTTATTTTAATTACAGTTTCATTATCTTTAGTATCAAGTCCTACTAACTTTGACTCTATTAAATCATTTAAAACTTGTTTGAAATAAAAATAATTAAGATCATTTATTGGAGATATTATTTTAAATAAACCATCTTCGATAATATAATTATCTATTTGATTTAATATGTATAAGATTAATACTTTATTTTCAGCCAAAGCAGTATTATTAGAATTAGATATCATAAATAACACTCCTTATTGTTTTTTTTTGGATTATATCACAAAAATAGCGAAAAGTAAAATGAAATTAATAAATTTTCAAAAAAATCCCAAATAAGTCATATTTTTTTTAGAAACCTGTTGACATACGGAATAAAGCATTGTATAATATAAAGGCATGAGTTAAGCGAAGAAACCAAATGTGGCTACATCCTTACGGAAGAGGGGATGGAGGGAACTTTGGTGGAGTATGTCATGGCAAAGACCAGGCGGTAAGTTAATGTTTTTACAATAATCCGTAAATTGTAAAGAATTGCATATGTATTTATGCGCTAAAGCACACTTATCCCAATATCATCATGCATGTTTGGGATTTTTATAATGGTAACATTCAAAACACCAGAGTGCGTTTTAACTTGCCACGGTAATTTAGACAGCAAATAGCTGCAAACGGTTAAAAACCGTAAATTAAATTTTAGAAGGAGGGAAATTACAATGGCAAACACAACAGTAGTAAGTAGTGAAAAAATAAGAATAAGATTAAAAGCTTATGACCATGTAGTTTTAGATCAGTCTGCTGAAAAAATAGTAGATACTGCTAAAAAAACAGGAGCAAAGGTATCAGGTCCTATTCCACTACCAACACAAAAAGAAATCGTAACAATCTTACGTTCTCCACACAAATATAAAGATTCAAGAGAACAATTTGAAATGAGAACACATAAAAGAGTTATTGATATTCTTTATCCAACACAAAAAACAGTTGATAGTTTAACAAAATTAGAATTACCAGCTGGTGTTGATATTGAAATAAAAATGTAATCCACATAATTTGTGGAAAAGAAAAACCAAGCTGAAATAAAAATTCAGCCAATAGTTAGGAGGAAAAATAAATGAAAAAAGGAATAATCGGAAGAAAAATAGGAATGACACAAATATTTGATGAAAAAGGTAATGTTATTCCTGTAACAGTTATAGAAGCTGGACCATGTGTAGTAGCACAAGTAAAAACAGTAGAAACTGATGGATATGATGCTATACAATTAGGATTTGGCGAAGTAAAAGATAAACATATTAATAAACCAGATGCAGGACATTTTGCAAAAGCAGGTCTAAAAAATAAAAAACATTTAAGAGAATTTAGATTAGATTCAGTTGAAGGTATAAAAGTTGGAGATGAAATAAAGGCAGATGTTTTTGAAGCTGGAGAAAGAATAGATGTACAAGGTACATCAAAAGGAAAAGGTTTCCAAGGTGTTATTAAACGTCATGGACAACATAGAGGACCAATGGGACATGGTTCTATGTATCATAGAAGACCAGGTTCAATGGGACCAACATCAACACCAGGTAGAGTATTTAAAGGTAAAAAATTACCAGGACATATGGGAAAAGTTACAGTTACAATACAAAATCTAGATGTTGTAAGAGTTGATATGGATAAAAACGTATTATTAATAAAAGGTAGCGTTCCAGGACCAAAAGGAGCTATTTTAAAAATAAAACCAAGCGTGAAAGCTAGTAAATAGAAGGAAGGAGGAAATTAAATTATGCCAAAAGTAGATGTATATGATATTAAAGGTAAAAAAGTTAGTGATGTAGAATTAGCTGATAATGTATTTGGAATAGAACCAAATGAAAATATAGTACATAGCGTATTAGTTAACTACTTAGCTAACCAAAGACAAGGTACACAAAGTACAAAAACAAGAGCAGAAGTTAGCGGTGGTGGAAGAAAACCATGGAGACAAAAAGGAACAGGTAGAGCAAGACAAGGAAGTATTAGAGCTCCACAATGGATTAAAGGTGGTATAGCTTTAGGTCCAAAACCACGTTCATATAAATATTCTGTAAATAAGAAAGAAAGAAGACTTGCTATTAAGTCATTATTAAGTTCTAAAGTATTAGAAAAAGAGTTAACAGTAGTAGATAAATTAGAATTAGCAGAAGTAAAAACAAAAACTATGGCAAAAGCATTATCAGATTTAAAAGTTGAAGGAAAAACATTAATAGTTCTTTCAGAAAAAAATGAAAATGTTTATATGTCAGCTAGAAATATAGAAGGTGTAAAAACAATTTTAATAAACAATATAAATGTTTTTGATTTATTAAAATATAATAACTTAGTTTTACCTCTAGATACTGTTAAGAAATTAGAGGAGGTGTACGCATAATGTTAGCTGAAGAAATAATAGTAAAACCAATAGTTACTGAAAAAAGTAATGATGAACTACAATTAGGAAAGTATACTTTTAAAGTAAACAAAAAAGCAACAAAAGTTGAAATAGCTAAAGCTGTTGAAAAACTTTTTGGAGTTAAAGTATTAAAAGTTAATACAATGACAGTAAAGGGAAAAGAAAAGAGAGTTGGTTACCATACAGGAAAAACTTCTGATTGGAAAAAAGCTATAGTTACTATAGATACAGAAGTTTCTGATAAAACATATCTAACAAAAGGCGGAAAACAAGCAAAATCAAGTAAAAAATTCAAAGATTCAATTGATGAATTTATGGGAGCTTAAAATTTAAAAATATCGAGAAATAACTCGGAAAATAAATATAAAGGAGAGAAATAAAAAATGGGAATGAAACATTTTAAACCATATACAGCGTCAAGAAGAAACATGACAGTTTCTGATTTTTCAGAAATAACAAAGAAAACTCCTGAAAAATCATTACTTGCTAAAAAGAAAGAAAAAGCAGGAAGAAATGCTGGCGGAAGAATAACAGTTAGACATCAAGGTGGAGGAAACAGACAAAAATATAGAATAGTAGATTTCAAAAGAAATAAAGATAATATGGAAGCTACAGTATTAGGAATTGAATACGATCCTAACAGAAGTGCAAATATAGCATTAATTCAATATGAAGATGGAACAAAATCATATATTATAGCACCACAAGGATTAAAAGATGGAGATAAAGTAATATCTGGAGAAAATGTAGACATAAAAGCAGGAAATTGTATGCCTATTAATAATATTCCAGTAGGTACATTAATTCATAACATAGAATTAAATCCAAGACAAGGTGGAAAATTAGTAAGAACAGCTGGACAAAGTGCACAGCTTATGGCTAAAGAAGGAAAATATGCACATGTAAGATTACCTTCAGGAGAAATGAGATTAGTTTTAGCAATATGTAGAGCTACAATAGGAGTAATAGGAAATAGTGATCATGAAAATGTTAAATTAGGTAAAGCTGGAAGAACAAGACATATGGGAATTAGACCAACAGTTAGAGGTTCTGTAATGAACCCAGTAGATCACCCTCATGGTGGTGGTGAAGGTAGAGCTCCAGTAGGACACGCTGGACCATTAACTCCTTGGGGTAAACCAGCTCTTGGATATAAGACAAGAAATAAAAAGAAATTATCAAACAAATTTATCGTAAAGAGAAGAAAATAAAGTAAGGAGGAAAACTTAAATGTCAAAAATGAAAGCACCTTTCGTAGCTCCAGAATTATTAAAGAAAATTGAAGCTATGAATGAAAATGGAAGCAAAGATGTTGTAAAAACATGGTCAAGAGCTTCAACAATCTATCCACAAATGGTTGGACATACAATAGCAGTACATGATGGAAGAAAACATGTACCAGTTTATATAACAGAAGAAATGATAGGACATAAATTAGGTGAATTTGCTCCTACAAGAACATTTAAAGGTCAT
This sequence comes from Clostridia bacterium, assembly GCA_017404025.1. Taxonomy (GTDB): domain Bacteria; phylum Bacillota; class Clostridia; order TANB77; family CAG-508; genus CAG-269. The sequence goes on along the minus strand of JAFRDD010000085.1, from coordinate 18,282 downwards.
GCAGGAGAAAAAGCATCTACTGTAAAATAATATAACTCATAAATAAGGAGGGAAATAAAGTGCAAGAGCAAGAAACAATAAAAGAAGCAAGAGCAACTCTTAATTATGCAAGAATTTCAAGTAGAAAAGTAAGAATTGTTGCAGATTTAATAAGAGGAAAAAATGTAGATGAAGCTTTAGCAATTGTGAAATTTACACCAAAAGCTTCTTCAGAAATAATTGAAAAATTATTAAAATCAGCAATTGCAAATGCTGAAAATAATCATGATATGAAACATGAAAATTTATATATTGCTGAAATCTTTGCAAATCAAGGTCCTACTTTAAAAAGAATAAGACCTGCTGCAAAAGGATCAGCTGTTAGAATAAGAAAAAGAACAAGTAATATAACAATAGTGTTAAGAGATGACAAATAAGAAAGGAGGATTTATAAAAAATGGGACAAAAAGTACATCCAACAGGTGTTAGAGTTGGAATTATAAAAGATTGGAACTCTAAATGGTATGCAGATTCTAAAAACTTTGCAGATTATTTAGTAGAAGACCAAAAAATCCGTAAATTTTTAAAGAAAAAATTATATGCTGCTGGAATTTCTAAAATAGAAATTGAAAGAACAGCAAAATATGTAAAAATTAATTTACATACTGCAAAACCAGGAATTGTAATCGGAAAAGGTGGAGCAGGAGCAGAAAGCGTTAAAGAAGAAGTTGCAAAATTAATAGGAAAAGAAGTTAATTTAAATATAGTTGAGGTAAAATTAGCAGATACTGATGCACAATTAGTTGCTGAAAATATTGCTGGTCAACTAGAAAGAAGAATTTCATTTAGAAGAGCTATGAAACAATGTATGCAAAAATCTATAAAAGCAGGTGCTTTAGGAATAAAAACTTCTGTATCTGGAAGATTAGGTGGAGCTGATATGGCTAGAACTGAATTTTACAAAGAAGGAAATATTCCTTTACAAACATTAAGAGCAGATATAGACTATGGATTTGCAGAAGCAGATACAACATATGGAAAAATAGGTGTAAAAGTTTGGATTTATAAAGGAGAAGTTCTTCCAACTAAAAAATCAGAAGGAGGGGAACAATAATGCCATTAATGCCAAAAAGAACAAAATTTAGAAAAATGCAAAAAGGTAGAATGAGAGGAAAAGCAACAAGAGGTAATAAAGTTACAGATGGTGAATATGGAATTCAAGCAGTAACAGCTGGATTAATAACAAGTAATCAAATAGAAGCAGCTCGTATTGCTATGACTCGTTATATAAAAAGAGGTGGAAAAGTTTGGATAAAAATATTCCCAGACAAACCAATAACATCTAAACCAATAGGTACTCGTATGGGTAAAGGTAAAGGTGCTCCAGAATATTGGGTAGCTGTAGTAAAACCAGGTAGAGTAATGTTTGAAATAGCAGGAATACCTGAAGAAACAGCTAAAGAAGCTTTAAGACTAGCAATGAATAAACTACCTGTAAAAGCAAAATTTGTTGCTAAGGAAACTGAAAAGGTAGGTGAAAATGATGAAGATAAATAAAATAAGAGAAATGTCTTCACCAGATTTAGAGAAAGAATTAGGTGAACTAAAAACAGAATTATTTAAATTGAAATTTAGTTTAGCTACAAACGGATTAGATAATCCATTAAAAATAAAAGAAGTTAGAAGAGATATAGCTAAAATTAATACAGTTTTAACAGAAAGAAAAATTGAAGAAAGTAAAAAAGCGTAAATAAGGGAGGAGAATCTAAATGGAAGAAAGAAATCTTCGTAAAGTTATGATTGGAACAGTTGTATCTGATAAAATGGATAAAACTGTTGTTGTAGCTGTAGAGACAAGTGTTAGACATGATGTATATAAAAAGACAGTAAAAAGAACATATAAATTGAAAGCTCATGATGAAGAAAACGCTTGCAAAGTTGGGGATAAAGTTAAAGTTATGGAAACAAGACCACTTTCTAAAGATAAAAGATGGAGAGTAGTTGAAATAGTTGAGAAAGCCATAATAAAATAAATATGATTGAAAGGAGGAACCATAAATGATACAACAACAAACAATATTAAAAGTAGCTGATAACACAGGTGCAAGAGAAATTATGTGCATTAGATGTTTAGGTGGATCTTATAGAAAAACTTCTAACATTGGTGATGTTATTGTTGCTTCTGTAAAAACAGCAACACCAGGTGGCGTTGTTAAAAAAGGAGAAGTTGTAAAAGCTGTTATCGTAAGATCTAAAAGAGGATTGAGAAGAGCAGATGGTTCATATATAAAATTTGATGAAAATGCAGCTGTAATAATAAGAGAAGACGGAACACCAAAAGGAACACGTATTTTCGGACCAGTTGCAAGAGAATTAAGAGAAAAGGACTATATGAAAATACTTTCATTAGCTCCAGAAGTTCTTTAATTCGATGTTGAAAATTAAAATTAAAGAAAAGGAGGCAATATTTCATGAGAATAAAAACAGGAGATACTGTTAAAGTTTTATCAGGAAATGATAAAGGAAAAACAGGAGAAGTTTTAGAAATCATGCCAAAAACAGAAAAAGTAATTGTTAAAGGTGTTAATATAAGAAAAAAACATGTTAAACCTAGAAAACAAGGAGAAGAAGGCGGAATTATATCTGTAGAAGTTGCAATTCCAAGTTCTAAAGTAAATGTTGTATGTCCAAAATGTGGTGAAGCTACAAAAATAGGATATAAAGTTGAAAAAGATGAAAAAGTTCGTGTTTGTAAAAAATGCGGTGCAAAATTAAAATAAAATCTAGAAAGGAGGATTAATTATAATGGAAAAATTAAGAGAACACTATGAAAAAGAAGTAGTCCCAGCATTAATGAAAAAATTTGAATATAAATCTGTTATGCAAGTTCCAAAACTTGATAAAATAGTTTTAAATATAGGCCTTGGAGATGTAAAAGAAAATCCAAAGTCATTAGAAAATGCAATGAATGATTTAATGCAAATAACAGGTCAAAAACCAGTTGTTACAAAAGCAAAAAAATCAATTGCTGCATTTAAATTAAGAGAAGGCGTAAATGTAGGATGCAAAGTTACTTTAAGATCAGACAAAATGTATGATTTTGCTTATAAATTATTCAATGTAGCTCTTCCAAGAGTTAGAGATTTTAGAGGAGTATCAGGAAATTCTTTTGACGGAAGAGGAAATTACTCAATGGGTATCAAAGAACAATTAATATTCCCTGAAATTGAATACGATAAAATTGATAAATTAAGAGGTATGGATATAATATTTGCAACAACAGCTAAAACAGATGAAGAAGCAAAAGAATTATTAAAATTATTAGGAATGCCTTTTAAGAATTAGTTAGTCAAAGGAAGAAAGGAGAAAACTATGGCTAAAAAATCAATGAAAGTAAAACAACAAAGACCACAAAAATATCATACTAGAGAATACAATAGATGTAAATTATGTGGTAGACCACATGCCTATATAAGAAAATATGGAATTTGCCGTGTATGCTTTAGAGAATTAGCACACAAAGGTGAAATTCCAGGTGTAAAAAAGGCATCTTGGTAAAATATTAAATAGATTAAGAAAAGGAGGTAATTAATTAAATGAATATTACAGATCCAATAGCAGATATGTTAACAAGAATTAGAAATGCAAATAGTTCTAAACATAAAACAGTAGATATACCTGCTTCAAATATGAAATTAGGAATAGCTGAAATATTATATAATGAAGGTTATATTAAATCTTTTGAAGAAATTAAAGATGAAAGTCAAGGAATTATAAGAATTACTTTAAAATATGATGAAAAAGGTACAAGAGTAATTGATGGTTTAAAAAGAATTAGTAAACCAGGTTTAAGAGTTTATGCTTCTAAAGACGAATTACCAAAAGTACTAAATGGATTAGGAATAGCAATAATTTCAACATCAAAAGGTTTAAAAACAGATAAACAAGCAAGAGAATTAGGTGTAGGCGGAGAAGTTTTAGCTTACATATGGTAAAATTTTTAAAGAAGGAGGAAATAAAATGTCTAGAATAGGAAATAAACCTATTACAGTTGTAGATGGTGTAGATGTAAAAATCGAAGGACAAAAAATAACTGTAAAAGGACCAAAAGGAACATTAGAAAGAGAAATACATCCAAATATTTCTTTGAAAATGGACGGAAATGTAATCAATGTTATCAGAAAAGATGATGAACCAAAAAATAAAAGCCTACATGGATTGACAAGAACTCTAATTAATAATATGATTATAGGGGTAACACAAGAATTTACAAGAAAGTTACAAATAAATGGAGTTGGTTACAGAGTTCAAAAACAAGGTAATAACTTAAATTTAACTTTAGGATATTCTCATCAAGTAGTATTTAATGCACCTCAAGGAATTTCTTTTGATGTACCAGATGCTAATACAATAATTGTAAAAGGAATAGATAAAGAATTAGTTGGTCAAACTGCTGCAGAAATTAGAACAAAAAGACCACCTGAAGTTTATGGAGGAAAAGGAATTAAGTACGAAGAAGAAGTTATTAGACGTAAAGAAGGAAAATCAGGTAAATAGTATAATTCAAATTAGATTAAATATAGTACAAATTTTAATTCGAATTATATTGAAGTTTTTAGAAAGGAGAATTAGTTGTAATGGTTAAGAAAACAGATAGAAAATTTGAAAGAACAAGAAGACATATTAGAGTAAGAAGAAAAATATCTGGAACACCAGAAAGACCTAGATTATGTGTATATAGAAGTAATACAAACCTATATGTTCAAGTTATTGATGATATAGCAGGAAATACTCTAGTAGCTGCTTCTACTTTAGACAAAGATATTAAAACAAAACATGCAAATAAAGAAGCTGCTAAAGAATTAGGTACAAAGATTGCTAAGAAAGCTCTTGATAAAAAGATTGATACAGTTGTATTTGACCGTGGTGGATATTTATATCATGGAGTTGTAAAAGAATTAGCAGAAGCTGCAAGAGAGGCAGGATTGAAATTTTAATATAAAAGGAGGGAAAACAAAAGGCAATGGAAGAAAGAGAAGAATTAAAAGAAAAAGTTGTTGCTATCAATAGAGTTGCAAAAGTTGTTAAGGGTGGTAGAACTTTTAGATTTAGTGCTGTTGTAGTTGTTGGAGACGGAGCTGGACACATTGGAGTTGGAAATGGTAAAGCTGCTGAAGTTCCTGATGCTATAAAGAAAGCAATTCAAGAAGCTAAAAAGAATTTAATAGAAGTTCCAATAGTAGGAACAACTGTACCACATGAATATATAGGAAGATTTGGTAGTGCTAATGTAATGTTAAAACCAGCAGCAGAAGGTACTGGAGTTATCGCTGGAGGAAGTGTAAGACCAGTATTAGAACTTGCTGGATATAAAGATATAAGAACAAAGGTTATTGGGACAAATAATCCTAGAAACGTTGTTTATGCTACTATAGAAGGTTTAAAGTCAATGCAAACAGTTGAACAAGTAGCTAAAAAAAGAGGAAAGAAAGTAGACGAGATATTATAAAAACAAGATATTAAATTGGGTATATATCCATGAAATAAAAAAGGAGGTGCAACCAATAAAATGAAAATAGACGAATTAAAACCTGCTGTTAAGAAGACAAAAAGAACAAGAGTAGGACGTGGAATGGGATCTGGACTTGGAAAAACATCTGGAAGAGGACATAAAGGTCAAAAGGCAAGATCAGGCGGTGGAGTAAGACGCGGATTTGAAGGTGGTCAAACACCACTATATAGAAGACTTCCAAAAAGAGGATTTACAAACATTCATGCCAATAATTATACAGAAGTAACATTTACAATGCTTAATAAATCAAAAGCAACTGATGTTACAGCTGAAACACTATTACAAGAAGGAATCATCGAAAAAATAAATGATGGTATAGTTGTTTTAGCAACAGGAAAATTAGATAAAAAAATAAATGTAAAAGCCAATAGATTTACTGCAAATGCAAAAGACAAAATCGAAGCTTTGGGCGGAAAGGCAGAGGTGATTTAATTGTTTAAAACAATAAAAAATGCTATTGCAACACCTGATGTAAGAAAAAGATTGTTATATACTTTAATACTAATTATTGTATTTAGATTAGGTTGTTATATTACAGTACCAGGTGTAAATAGCATAACATTAAGTCAAGTATTAGGAAATAATGATGGTATAGCAGGATTAATAGATTTAATCTCTGGAGGAGCTTTTTCAAGATTCTCACTATTTGCTATGTCAATAACACCATATATTACAGCTTCTATTGTTATTCAATTATTAGGGATGATAATTCCTTCTTTAGAAAAATTAACAAAAGAAGGTGGAGAAGAAGGAAGAAAGAAGATAAATAAATATACAAAAATTTTAACTATTTTATTAGCTTTAGTTGAAGCAATTGGTGTTTATTTATCATATAAATCATCAGGTATATTTGTTGATGGTAGTATATTAACAGCTGCTTTAGTTGTTGTAGGCTTAATCACAGGTACATCAATTCTTATGTGGCTTGGAGAACAAATTTCAAACAAAGGAATAGGAAATGGAATTTCTATAATTATATTTGTAGGTATTATCTCAGGGCTTCCAAGAGGCGTTGTAACTTTATGGAATTTAATATTTAAAGCAGAAGGATTTGATACTGTAGGATTGCTAACAGCATTAGCAGTTTTAGTAGGAGCGATAGTTTTAGTCGCTGGAGTTGTGTTTGTACAACAAGCTGAAAGAAGAGTGCAAGTACAATATTCTAAAAAAGTTGTTGGAAGAAAAATGGTAGGAGCACAAAATACACACATTCCATTGAAACTAGCAATGGCTGGTGTTATGCCAATAATATTCGCTTCTTCATTTATGACTTTTCCAGCAATGGTTATACAAATATTTGTAAAGGACATTGAAACTCAATCAGGTATATTAGCAGCAATATATAAATTTTCAATTGCTACATCATCTTCTAGTGTTGGAATTTGGTACTCTGTAGCAAACGCAATAGTATACTTGTTACTAATAGTAGGATTTACATATTTCTATACATATGCAACATTTAATCCAGCAGAAATTTCTTCTAATATAAAGAAAAATGGTGGATTTATACCAGGGATTAGAGCTGGAAAACCAACAACAGAATATTTGTCTTCAATAATTTCAAAATTGACATTTGTTGGAGGATTGTTCTTAGCAATAATTGCTATTTTACCAATGCTATTAAGATTTACAAGTTTAAATATAGCATTTGGTGGAACATCAATTTTGATTGTTGTTGGGGTAGCATTAGAGACAATACAACAATTAGAATCTCAACTAGTAATGAGACACTATAAAGGATTTTTGGAATAGAAATGAATTTTAAATATATATTATGGGCTTATCATATTTAAATATGATAGTCCATAATATGGCTTTTACAAAAAGTAGCCTTTTTAATGTATATTGTAGCAATATATATTAAAAAGGTTATAAATATCATAACCTAAATGATTAAAGGAGCGTGAAACTATGATTATAGTTATGTTAGGAGCACCTGCAACAGGAAAAGGAACAATTGCAGGATTACTAGAGAAAAGTTTAAATATACCACAAGTATCAACAGGAGATATTTTTAGAAAAATGATTAAAGAAAAAACTGAATTAGGAAAATTAGCAGATAGCTATATATCTAAAGGAAATTTAGTACCTGATGAAGTTACAATTAAAATTGTAGAAGAAAGATTAAATCAAGAAGATGTAAAAAATGGAATAATATTAGATGGTTTTCCAAGAACTGTAAATCAAGCACAAGCATTAGACGAAATACTAAAAGCTAAAGGAAAAAAAGTAGATTTAGTAGTTAATCTTGAAACACCTAAAGAAGAAATTATAGAAAGAGTAGTAAGTAGAAGAGTATGTTCTAATCCAGAATGTAAAGCTATATATAATGTAATTATGAATCCACCTAAAGTAGATGGAATTTGCGATATATGTGGAAGTAAAGTTATTCAAAGAGATGACGATACAGAAGAGACTATTACAAAAAGACTTTCTAATTATTTTGAATTAACAGAACCACTTGTAGAGTATTACAAAAAACAAGAAAAATTATATAATGCAGTAGTAAGCAAATCAATTAATAAATTGGGAAAAGATGTAGCAAAAGATATAGAAGAATATGTAAAAAAAGGAGATTTTTAAATTGGTAACAATAAAATCTAAAAAAGAAATAGAATCAATGAGAGATGCTTGCAAAGTTGTGGCAATTTTATATAATGAATTAGAAAATAAGATAAAACCAGGAATGTCAACATGGGAATTAGACCAAATAGCAGAAAAAATCATGAAAGAAAATGGAGCTATACCTGCTGAAAAAGGATATAATCCAGGTATAAAAGGAGTTCCTGCATATCCAGCTGCAACATGCATTTCTATTAATGATGAGGTTATTCATGGGGTTCCATCTAAACATAAAATTATTAAAGAAGGGGACATTGTAAGTGTTGATACAGTTGCACTAAAAAATGGATTTAATGGTGATGCTGCAAGGACATTTATAGTAGGAAATGTACCAAATGAAACTAAAAGATTAATAGATGTTACAAAACAAGCATTTTTCGAAGGAATAAAATATGCAAAGCCAGGTTATAGAATAGGAGATATTTCACATGCTATTGGTGAATATGTTCATTCACAAGGATATTCTGTAGTAAGAGAATTTCAAGGACATGGAATAGGAAGAAGTATGCATGAAGATCCAGGTATACCAAATTATGGAAAAGCTGGTAAGGGTTTAAGAATAGAACCAGGGATGACACTTGCAATAGAACCAATGGTAATTCAAGGAAAGCCAAACATTTTAGAACTTGATGATGGATGGACAATTATAACTGAAGATGGAAGTTTATCAGCACATTATGAAAATACAATTTTAATTACAGAAAAAGAGCCAGAAATATTGACAATAATATAAAATTGTAGTATACTATAGTAGTTATAATGCACAATTTGGGAGAAAAACTAAAAAGTGCTCTTTATAGGAGGGGATATCTTGGCAAAAGAAGATGTTATAGAAGTAGAAGGAACAGTAGTGGAAGCACTACCAAATACAAATTTTAAAGTTGAACTAGAAAATGGGCATCAAATCTTGGCACATATTTCTGGAAAACTAAGAATGAATTATATAAAAATTTTACCAGGTGATAAAGTAAAAGTAGAACTTTCACCATATGATTTGTCTAGAGGCCGTATTACTTGGAGAGCTAAATAAGTTATAAAATTAACCCAGTTTATATATAAATAAAGCCTGTGAAAGGCAAAATAGGAGGTGCAAAAAATGAAGGTAAGACCATCAGTAAAAAAGATGTGCGATAAATGCAAAGTAATAAAAAGAAAAGGTGTAATTAGAGTTATTTGCGAAAACCCTAAACACAAACAAAGACAAGGTTAATACCTTAAATATGCTAATAACACAAATTTGGTAGCGGCTGTGAAACTTGAGTTTACATTATCGAATTTGTGTATATATATATTTGTCTAAAATAGATAAAGTCACTAATATTTACTTGTAAGGTATTAGTGAATTTCACCTTTATATATTTGGACAAACAAAAATAAAACAATAAAATTTTGGAGGTGCAAAAAAATATGGCTCGTATAGCAGGAGTAGATTTGCCTAAAGAAAAAAGAGTAGAAATAGGACTTACATATATATATGGTATAGGTGTATCAAGTTCTAGAAAAATCTTAGAAAAAGCTGGAGTAAATCCAGATACAAGAGTAAAAGACTTAACAGACGAAGAAGAAAATAGTATAAGAAAAATCATCGATGAAGCTTATGAAGTTGAAGGTGATTTAAGAAGAACTGTAGCTCTTAATATTAAGAGACTTACAGAGATTGGATGCTACAGAGGATTAAGACATAGAAGAAGTTTGCCTGTAAGAGGACAAAGAACAAAAACTAATGCTAGAACTAGAAAAGGTCCTAGAAAATTAGTAAGCAAAAGTAAAGTAAAATAAATTAAATTGAAAGATTCTGAAAAGTAGAGGAGGAAATCACAAAATGGCAAAAAGTGTAACAAGAAAAACAGTAGCTAGAAGAAATAGAAAAAACATAGAAAAAGGTCAAGCACATATTCATTCTAGTTTCAATAACACAATAGTTACTATAACAGATATTCAAGGAAATGCAATTTCTTGGGGAAGTGCCGGAGGATTAGGATTCAAAGGCTCAAGAAAAAGTACACCATTTGCTGCTGGTGAAGTCGCAGAAACAGCTGCAAAAGCTGCAATGGAACATGGTTTAAAATCAGTAGAAGTATTTGTTAAAGGACCAGGTGCAGGAAGAGAAGCTGCTATAAGAGCACTTCAAACTGCTGGTTTAGAAATAAGTGCAATAAAGGATGTAACACCAATACCACATAATGGTTGTAGACCACCAAAAAGAAGAAGAGTATAATAGGAGGTATAGAAATGTCAGGAAATAAAGGCCAAATTCTAAAAAGATGTAGGTCTCTAGGTATCGAACCAGGATATTTAGGATATAATAAAAAATCTAATAGAAATTTGAAAAAGACAAATAAAAAAGTTTCTGAATATGGACTTCAATTAAAAGAAAAGCAAAAAGCGAAGTTTGTATATGGAATTAGAGAAAAACAATTTAGAAAATATTTTGAAATGGCTTCTAATAAAAAAGGAATAACAGGTGAAAATTTATTAACTATATTAGAAAGTAGACTAGATAATGTTGTATACAGATTGGGTTTTGCAGCTTCTAGAGCACAAGCAAGACAATTTGTAAATCATGCACAATTTGAAGTTAATGGTAAAAAAGTTAATATTCCTTCATATTTAGTAAAACCAGGAGATGTAATAGCTGTTAGAGAAAGTAAAAAAGGAAATGCAACAATTAAAGTTAATGCAGAAGAAACAGCTAATAATCCAATTCCAACATGGCTTGAAAGAGATAGCGAAAAATTAAGTGGTAAAGTTATCAGATTAGCATCAAGAGAAGATGTTGATCTTCCAATAGAAGAACATTTAATAGTAGAGCTTTACTCAAAATAATAAACGGGAAAAATAGATATATTATTTATTTTATACTCAGTAATTATTTAAAAAAATTGAGAAAAGTATTTCTCATTTAGGAGGTAAAAATGATAGAATTTGAAAAGCCAAATATTGAATGTCTAGAGGTTGATGAGGCAAAAAATTATGCGAAATTTGTTTGTGAACCATTAGAAAGAGGCTATGGTGTAACAATAGGAAATTCATTAAGAAGAATATTACTTTCATCATTACCAGGATGTGCTATTACAAGTGTAAAAATTGATGGAGTATTACATGAATTTTCAAGTTTACCAAATGTTGTAGAAGATATACCTGAAATAATTGTAAATCTAAAAAATGTAAGATTAAAATTTAGTGAAAATGAAGAAAAAATATTAAAAATAGATTTCAAAAAAGAAGGAGAAGTTACAGCTGGCGATATCATTACAGATGAAACAGTTGAAATACTTAATCCAGACTTACATATAGCTACAGTATCAAAAGGTGGAAGTTTAAAAATAGAAATGACAGCTGATAGAGGTAGAGGATATAATTCAGCAGAAAAAAACAAAAAGCCAAATCAAGATATATCAGTACTTCCAATAGATTCAATTTATACACCAGTAAAAAAAGTAAACTATCAAGTAGAAAATACTAGAGTTGGACAAATGGTGGATTTTGATAAATTAATAATTGAAGTTTGGACTGATGGAAGCTTAAAATCTCATGAAGCTTTGAGTTTAGCTGCAAAAGTTATGACAGGTCATTTAGAATTATTTATAGATTTATCTGAAACAACAAAAAATACACAAGTTATGGTTGAAAAAGAAGAATCTAAAAAAGAAAAAGTTTTAGAAATGTCAATTGAAGAATTAGAATTATCAGTTCGTTCATTTAATTGTTTAAAAAGAGCAGGAATTGCTACTGTAGAAGATTTAACAAATAAAACACAAACTGATATGTTAAAAGTTAGAAATTTAGGTAAAAAATCTTTTGACGAAGTAACTGCAAAATTACATTCTTTAGGATTAGATTTTGCTAGTGAAGAAGATTAATTTTATCAATAAATAAGTATGATAAGAGGAAGGTGAAAATTTTGGCTACAAATAGAAAACTAGGAAGAACAACAGATATAAGAGTGTCAATGTTAAAAACATTAACAACAGATCTTATTTTAAATGGAAAAATAGAAACTACATTACCTAGAGCAAAAGAAGTTAAAGCTATAGCAGATAGTATAATTGCATTAGCAATAAAAGAAAAAGACAACTTTGAAATGGTAGATACAAAAGTTGTTAAAGCAAAATTAGATTCAAAAGGTAATAAAGTTACAGAACTAGTAAAAAGCAAAAATGGTAAAGAATACTTAAAAGTTGTTAAAGAAGAAACAACAGAAAGTAGACAAAAAGATATGCCATCAAGATTAAATGCTAGAAGAAAAATAATGAGAAAAGTAAACAAAGTTAAAGATGCTGATGGAAAAAATGTAGATTTACCATCAAAATTATTTAACGAAATTGCTCCAAAATATGCAGATAAAAATGTTGGAGGATATACTCGTATAGTAAAAGCTGGACCACGTAGAGGAGACGGTGCTGAAGTTGCTATACTACAATTAATATAATTTTGTTTTAAGTAGGGCCGTCCTTTTTTCAACAGGGACGGTCCTTTTTGAAAAAATGATATAAATAAAAGCTAAGTGTATTGAAAAGCACTTAGCTTTTATGTTAGAATAATAATATAAAAATTTGGGAGGCCAAAATGAAAAAAATGATAGCAATCATTTTTGTATTATTAATTTTATTTATATCAATGGCATTATATAAATATGTTATTTTAGCCAATAATCAAGTAACGGTAGAAGATGTTACAAAAATAGAACAATATATATCTAAAATATATTGCTGGAAAGAAGTAACAAATGAAGCTTTACCTAAATTTGAAAATATAAATAATGCAGATGAAAAATGGACTTTAGAAGTAATAAAAAAGAATTTAGATGAGTATGAAGTAACACTAGAAGATATTCAAAATAAAGGAAAAGAAATATTTGGAGATAATTTTAGCAAAGAATTTAAAAATATTAATTCTTCATTTGAATATAATCAAGAAAAAAACTTATATATTGCAAAAGAAATAACAACAGATAAAGAAGAAGATTTATTTTTTATAGATAAAATCAATAAAACAATTAGTGGATATGAAGTAGAAATAATTGAATATACAGAAGACTACTCAGAATTTGAAAATAATAAAGTACTAATAAAAAGTATAAATAACGAAACTATAGAAACACTAGTTGTAAACGATAAAAATACCGAAGATATAGAAACGCAAACAATTGAAACAATAAAAAATAAAAAAGAAAAATTCACGCACAAAAAATTTATATTAAAAAATTATAATGATAAAATTTATTTACAAAAAGTAGAAGGTTAAAATGATAGAACTATTAAATAAATGTACAATATGTCCGCATAAATGTGGAATAAATAGAAATAAGAATCAAGTTGGTAGGTGTAAATCAAAAAACACTGTAAAAATTGGATTATATTCAACACATAATTTTGAAGAACCATGTATAAGTGGAAAAAATGGGTCTGGAACTATATTTTTTTCTAATTGCAATATGAATTGCATATATTGTCAAAATTATGAAATAAGTCAAGAAGGAAAAGGAAAAGAAATAACAATAGAGGAACTAGCTAATATTTTTTTAATACAACAAGAAAAAAATGTAGAAAACATAAATTTAGTAACACCAACAACATATGTACCACAAATAATTGAAGCAATAAAGATTGCAAAAAAAAGAGGACTAAAAATTCCAATAGTTTATAATACAAATGGATATGAAAATGTAGAAACTTTAAAATTATTAGAAGGGTATATAGATATATATTTGCCAGATTTAAAATATGCAAATAGCAAATTATCAAAACAATACTCAAAAGTAGATAACTATTTTGAAATTGCAACAAATGCAATAAAAGAAATGCATAGACAGGTAGGACCTCCAAAATTAGATGAAAATGGAATAATAAAAAAAGGCTTAATGATAAGACATTTAGTATTGCCAAATAATTTGGTAAATAGTAAAATAATTTTAAAATGGATAAAAGAAAATATAGACGAAAATGTTTATATAAGCATAATGGCGCAATATTTTCCCACATATAAGGCAAAAAGTGTGGAAAAATTAAATAGAAAATTAACAAAAACTGAATATAAAGAAATTGAAGAATATGTTTACAAATTAAATATAAAAAATGGTTATATGCAAGACTTAGGAAAACATGAAGAAGAATATGTACCAAAATGGGAGGAATAAAAAATGAAAATTAAAGTGATAGCATCAACAAAAGTAGGATATGAAATGCCAAAGGAGGAAGCATTGAATTTTTCTGGAAAATCTGCAGGAATATGCTATTTACCAGATACATTAGAAACATTATTTAATGAACCAGAAGAAAAAACTATGAAAAGAGCAAATATGACTTTAAAATCTGGACATCATAGTGTATTTAATCACCCAACATATAATTTAAGCTTAGAAGGAATTCCAAAAATTTTAGCTATGATATTAAATAATGAAAAAATGTATAATACATCTGAAAAATCAGCAAGATATACAAAAATGGAACCATCAGAAGCAGAAAAAGTATTGTATGAAAAATGGATTGAAATCTTTAAAAAATGTATAGCTGAGCAATATCCAAAAATAGAAGAAAAAAGAGTTCAAAAATTAGCTATGGAAAATGCTAGATATTTAATAAGCGTATTTACGCCAGCAACTGTAATGGAATATACAGTTAATTTTGGTCAATTAAATTATATAGCTCATTTTTTTGAAAAATTCATTAATGATGAAACAAAAACAACAAATTTTGATATAAAACTAAAAGAAGTATTTAAAGAATTTTTAGAGGCACTACCAGATTTAAGAGAAGAAGAATTAAATGCCGATATGAAAAATAGAGAATTATCATTTTTTGCAAAAAGAAATAGAAAAGAAGAATTTGGAGAAAACTATTCAACAACATATTTAGCAAGTTTTGCAGAACTTGCACAAGCTCAAAGACATAGAACTTTAAATTATGAAGTGAGTTTATTAGATAAGCCTGAATTCTATGTACCACCAATAATTAGAGGTACAGAATTAGAAAAAGAATGGTTAAAAGATATGGAGTCTTTAAAAAATAATTTTCCTCAAGGAATGTTAATAAAAATAAATGAAAGAGGAACTGTAGAGAATTTTGTATTAAAATGTACAGAACGTATTTGTGGTGCTGCACAATTAGAAATTATGGAACAAACTATAGATACAATGAATAAATACTTAGAACATACAAAAGAAACAAATGAAGATGTTTACAAGTATTTATTACCTTATTCAAAAGGAGCACGTTGCACATTTCCTGGCTGGAAATGTACTTCACCTTGTGTATTTGGTGGAGCAGGAGCTGTTAAGAGAAGAGTGTAATATGGAAAGAGGTGGTTTTATAAAAATCATCTCTTTTAAAATAAAAAATCATTTCTGATATCCTTAATAGAATAAACTGCATCATACTCATTATATTGAACATGTATGTGTTCTAAATAATGTTGTTCTGTATCATTAAAATAAATCCTAATTATTATTCGGTAAAATTGTGAAACTATAGGTATATATCACCTCCTTATTATAGCATAAAAATCAAAAAAATATAGTTTATTTAGATTATTTTTGAATTTTGGCTGAAATGCCAGAAAATAAGTAATTGATTGTAAATTCAAATGATTTTTTATATATTAACATAAAATACAATAAGAGTCAAGAATTATTGCAAAAAATAATTGATAATAATTTTTCATTATGGTATGATTGGTATAGAAAGATAGAGATAATGAAAAAATTTTAGGAGAAAATTAATATGGTTACAAAAGAGTTTGCTGAAGCATCAGCAGAAGTAAATGAAATATTGAAATATTTTCCAAAATCTAAGGTTGAAAAAATACCACTTAAATTAAGAGGATTTTTTGAAAAATCAGCAAGCAGAGATTATATAGTAAAAATTGACTCCAATAAAACTTTAGATAAACAAGAAAATATAAAAGAGAAAACTAAAGACTTGATGACAATAATATATAGAAATTATTGGTGTAATGAAGAGGAAAGAAAAGAATTAGATAAAAAACTAATTGAAAATGATATAAAATATGAAGAAGAATTAAAGAAAAAATATAATCCAAATGATATCTTTAAAAATAATGTAGAAGAGAAAAAAATAGAAAATAATCAAGAAAAAGAAGCAGGAGAAAGGGAAAACAATTTGAACATAGTAGAGCAAAAAGAATCTATTTTTAAAAGACTTATAAATAAAATTAGAAATATATTTCATAAATGAAATAAATAGGGGTGAAAAATGTTACAAATAAATTTAGAAGAATTAGATATTAAAACACAAGATGAGTACAAAAAATTTCAAGTAAAAGTAAATAGATTATTAAAAGAATATAAAAGAGACTACCCAGATAAATTTCAAGAAATTGAAGATGAAATTGCGAACGCTCATGAATGGGATAGCAATATAGAATTAGCAAGTGGAAATAGTTCACAAATTGTTAATACTTCACAATTGTTAGCATTTGAATATTGTTTAGGAATAGAAAGAATAACTAAAGGAAAAGTATCTTTTACAGATATGAAAAAAAGATTATTTAATGAGGTTCAAAAATTTAAAATTGGAAATCCAGAAAAAGGAATAGATGATGAATGTTTGTATGGAAAAACATTTGATGATAAAACAGCGATTCCAGTTACTGCCAAAGAATATAGACTGGTAATGGGAGCTGGAGCTCAACATTTGAACTATGTAAAAAACGGAGTATTAACTGGAGCAGTTTTTATATATGAAAAAGGAGAATCGAAAGGTATTGCTGCAGATGAAAAAGGACAAAATCCTGAAGATAAGGAAACAAGTGGAATTGACTTTAAAGATTTAAGAAAAGGACAACCATTATTAGATAATTTACGTCAAACTGCATTCCATGAATGGACTCATGCAATGGAGCAAGAAATTTTAAAAAAATCAGAAGAATTTGAACATGAATATTATAGTAATGGAAAGAAATATAGAAATTATCAAAAAGTAAAGAAATATTTTACAGCAGAAAATATAGGGGATTTTGATGAACCAGAGTATCATTATGAAGATTATATTGATAAAGAGGGAAATAATAAAAGAAGATATTATTATGAAGAAAATGGTCAAAAGAAATATATAGAAAAAAACCCTTTTGTTTTTGAATTGCAGCCAGGAGAATTGAATGAAAAAATTTGTATTTCAACAGGTCTTGAAACACAGGAAGTTTTAGATAATGGAGAACTAAAAAAGCACAATATAGTAACAGAAGGATTTGTAGAAAAAACAGCAAGAGCCACTGTAAGAGCAATTGATGAAAATGCAGAACTTGATGAAGGAAAATATCCTGAATATGTAGAAATAGCAAATCAAGTTATAGTAGCAAGAGATGCTGAAAAAGGCGAAGGGCAAACTTATGCCGATTTTGTAACTCATTCAAGTACATTAAAAAGAGATTTAGAAACAAGAACAGTTACGAAAGAAGATGGAACAGAAGTTGATGGATTACATTACATATCAGATTATGCAGACAAAGTACAAGTCGGAGAAACTGATAAAGCAAAATTTTTGATAGAAAAGAATATGATTGATATTTGTACATATTTAAAATTAAATGAAGCACAAATAGAGGCAATAAAAGAATCTGAATTTTTCGAAAAGCAGACATTAACAGAGGAGGAACAGAAACAATTAATTTCTTTATTTATAGTTGGAAAAAACCCTGATAATAAATATGTTGAATCTAAAGTTGAAGAATATGTTGGAATTCTAGATAAAGAAAAAGAATTTTTTGATACTATTCCAGAAAAATTAGGGTATAGAGAAAGAACAACTATGGCAATTGCAAGTGAAGAAGGATTAGAACAAATGGCAAGTGGTAGAAAAGGATGCGATATAAAAAAAGGCATTAATGAGATTAAAGATAATTATATTGAAATGCAAAATCCAGATAAAAATAAAGAAAATGTGTTAGGAGAAAATTGATAATTAAGTAAAAAATATTTTTAAGATAAGGTAGTATAATGTACTTTATCTTTTTTTTATATAATAGGAAAGTAATACATAAGTATAAGAATAAACATAAAATTTATGTAAACACGAACAAGCCAAAGCAAAAATTGCATTTGACTGGTAAGATATGGAATTATTATAAACTTAATTATCCTTATAAATATG
>JAFRDD010000084.1 GCA_017404025.1 Clostridia bacterium | reverse complement strand
GAGGGACAGGTGTTTTGAGGGACAGGTACAAAAAACATAAAAAATATGTTTTTTGTACCTGTCCCTCAAAACACCTGTCCCTCAAAACACCTGTCCCTCAAAACACCTGTCCCTCAAAACATCCAAAAAAATCATAATAAAGGCAGGAGTACATCTCCTGCCTTTATGTATGTTTAACATATATAAAACCAAGAAAAATACTTCTGCCAAAATCTAATAATCTAGTTATTTCATGTTGTTTTCAGCTTGTTGTATTAACTTTTTAACCATTTGTCCACCTATTCTACCAGCGTCTCTAGCTGAGATATCACCGTTATATCCGTCTTTTAAATTAACACCAACTTCACTAGCTACTTCATATTTGAATTTATCTAAAGCATCCATAGCTTCTGGAACTAGTTTTCTATTGCTTGAAGTGTTTGACATTATAATTCACCTCCGTTAATATTAACATTTATTTTTAAGAAAAAACTATTGCTTTTTCTAATAATATAATCTGCAAAATTAGAAAAAATAAACTAGAAATTACTGGAAAGTAAATATAATAGAAAAATTTAAAAGTATACAAAACAAAATCAAGTAAATAATACTATTATAAAATAAAATTAAGGAGACCAACTATGAAAAAAAAATTTATAAAAACTCTTATAATAATAGTATTGTTTATTATTTATGCATATACACTTGCGATTTCAAATGTACCTAATAATATTGTTATTTTTGAAGGAGAAACTATTAATTTAAATTCTATATTTGGATTAAAAATAAATATAAATAATAGTGATACTATACAGGTTTTAGCTACTGAATCTAACAAAATTGATACAGCAGTAAAAACAACAGCAAAAGTAAGTTTATTTGATAATATACTTATAAAAAATATTGACGTTGATGTTTTACCAAAAACAAAAGTAATACCAATTGGTAGTATGGCAGGACTAAAACTTTATACAAATGGAGTTTTAGTTGTTGGAATGGCAGAGATTCAAGGAGAGGACAGTAAAAAATATAAACCATGTGAAAATACGGGAATTAAGGAAGGAGATACATTAATAGAAATAAATTCAAATAAAATAGAATCTACAGGAGATTTAATTCAAAAAGTAAATAATTCGAATGGAGATAATATAAATTTAAAATACATTCATAGAAATGAAACAAAAGAATGTAGTATCACGCCTGTAAAGACATCGAATAATCAATATAAATTAGGATTATGGGTAAGAGACAGTGCAGCTGGGGTTGGAACAGTAACTTTTTATGATCCAAAGACAAAATCTTTTGGAGCTTTAGGACATGGAATAACTGATATTGACACGGAAAAATTAATAAATATAGAATCTGGTGAATTTGTTTCTACAAGGGTGCTAAATATTGTAAAGGGAGAAAATGGTATACCAGGTAAAATTCAGGGAAGTATTGAAGATGGAAAAAACATAGGAACTATATCAAAAAATACAAAATTTGGTATATATGGACAAGTAAACAATGTATCGAATTTAAATATAGATACTTCAAAAGAAATGGAAGTTGCGCTAAGGGAAGAAATAAAGACAGGAAAAGCAACAATTTTGTGCAGTTTAGGAAATAATAATGTTGAAAGCTATGAAATTGAAATAGAAAAAATTTATAAAAACAACAATTATGATAATAAAAGTATGCAAATAAAAGTTATAGATCCAAAACTCATAGAAAAGACAGGAGGAATAATTCAAGGTATGAGTGGTTCACCTATTATTCAAAATGGAAAATTTGTTGGAGCAGTAACACATGTGCTTGTAAATTCGCCAGACACAGGATATGCAGTATTTGCTGATATGATGATAAAACAAATGAGAGAAGTTAAATAAAAATGTAATTATATTCTAAAAAGATTTGATATTTTGATTATAAAATGTTACAATAAATAAAAATTTTTTTAGGAGGTAAATATGATTTTAAATATAGTTTTTCTTATTATTGGATTTGTTATCTTAATTAAAGGTGCAGATATGTTTGTTGATGGTGCTAGTGGAATTGCAGAAAATTTTAAAGTCCCTAAAATGCTTATAGGTTTAACAATTGTAGCATTTGGAACAAGTGCACCAGAATTTGCAGTTAGTGTTAAATCTTTAATTGCTGGTAGTGGTGATATTGTTTTAGGAAATGTTATAGGAAGTAATATTTTGAATATTTTGTTAATTCTAGGTGTTGCAGCACTAGTACATTCTTTAAATGTAAAAAATAATACTGTAAGAAAAGAGTTACCAATTACATTAATGATAACATTAGCTTTTTCAGTATTATTATCTGATAATCTTTTCTCTAAAGAATTAACTAATTCGTTTTCTAGAGGAGATGGTATAGTATTAATTTTATTTTTTGGTGTATTTATGTATTATTTAATAAGTATGTCAAGAAAGAAAGTTGAGGAAGTTTCTTCAGAAGAATATCCAACAATGCTTAAATCAGTTATATTTACAATAATAGGTTTAGCTGGAATTGTTTTTGGAAGTAATTTTGTTGTTGATGGTGCAAGTGGATTAGCTCATATAATTGGAATAAGCGAAAGAATGATTTCATTAACTGTAGTTGCTTTAGGAACTTCTCTTCCTGAGCTAGTTACTAGTGTTACTGCTACAAGAAAAGGAGAATATGATATTGCAATAGGAAATGTTGTAGGTAGCAATATTTTTAATATTGGTCTAGTAATTGGACTACCAATTGCCTTATTTGGCGGAATAAATAATGTTAATTTTAGTTATATTGATATGATTGTTATGATATTATCTGCATTATTACTATTTTTATTTTCACTTAAAGATCGCAAAATATCAAAAAAGGAAGGATTACTTTTTATCTTAATTTTTATAGGATATTATAGTTATGTTATATTTGGACAAGTGTAATTATTATGAGTAAAGATTATCTGATATAAAAATTTACATAAATTGACTTTTGGCTAAAAATTTGATACAATTTTGTAAATACCTAAAAAGGAGTTGTTGTGTATGGCAGTATTACCGTTTCCGGCAGGGTTCATTTTACCAAATGCTATAAAGCTAGATGCATCTGGTAGAGGACACGAACGGGTTGCTAGAGAGTACCTGCAAGGAGATAAGAAGCTTTCGGAAAAGTGTGAAGAATACAGAGAGAAAACAAGAATGGGAAAGTCTGTATATAAGATATACAGTGACGAAGACTTTTTAATCCAAATAGTAGGTGCAATGAAAGTTGCAACGTACATTTACGGTGGACGCAAAGATGTCTATATACCTAAATATCATAATTGGTATATAGAAAAGATGGCTTGTATGTATAAAAATGATGGCTACAAGGTGAACGATAAGTTGTATACTGGAATCTATAGCAGAGAAGAAAACTATATAGTTCATAGTCCAGAAATTTTATACAATCAGACTTTTTCATACAATCAGACTGTTGTACCTGAGGTGCAGGAAGGTGGCTCTATTCAGTTCATATATAATCCTGCAAGAGATGGTGACTAAAAAGTGGCGCGGTGTTACCGCGCCATTTGCCATATATTCTATTTATTTTATAAGCATTGGTCCAATTTGTGTAACAGTACCAGCTCCTAAAGTCATAATAATATCATTTTCTTTAACATTTTCTTTTAAGAAAGATACACAATTTTCAAAATCTGGAATGTATTTTGCATCTTTTCCCAAAGATTTAATTTTATCAACCAAATCTTGAGAAGAAATATTATAAGTATTTTTTTCTCTAGCTGCATAAATATCTAAAACGATTATATTATCAAAATTAAGCAAAGCTTTAGCAAAATCATTTAAAAGAGTTTTTGTTCTGCTATATGTGTGAGGTTGAAAAACAACCCAAGATTTATTATATTTTTTATTCATAAGAGACTTTGATGTAGCAACAATTTCTGTTGGATGATGGCCATAATCATCATAAATACTTGCGCCATTTACTTTTCCCTTAAATTCAAATCTTCTATTTGCACCTGTGAATTTATTAAGGGCGTTTTTAATATCTTTTTTATCAATACCATATTCTGTACATAAAGCAATACAAGCTAAGGCATTTAAAACATTGTGCATTCCAGGAACAGAAAGTTTTATTCTATCAAAAAAGTCATCATGTATATACACGTCAAATTCAGCAAATCCGTCATTATCAAATACTATGTTTACTGCAAAATAATCAGTATTTTTGTTAGAAATACCATAAGAAATAGATTTGGCTTTTGTAAATTTTGGTAAGTCTAAACAATTTGTATCATCACCATTTATAACTAAAATCCCATCATCAGGCAATAGTTTAACATATTTGACAAAAGCGTTTTTAATATTTTCAAAATTTTTGAAATAGTCTAAATGGTCATTATCAATGTTTAAAATTATTTCAGCTTTAGGACTAAATTTTAAAAAGCTTTCTACATATTCGCAAGCCTCAATAATAAAATGTTCACTATTTCCAACTCTGTAATTTCCGGTCAATTGCTTTAAGTGTTGCACCTACTTGAATACTAGGATCTTTAAGTGCTTCAACAAAGCACATTGAAATCATAGAAGTAGTTGTGGTTTTTCCATGAGTACCTGAAATACAAATAGTATCTTTGAAACATTTTGTGAGTTTTCCTAAAAAATCAGCTCTTTCGATAGTTTCTATATTTAATCTTTTTGCTTCAACCATTTCAGGATCATCTGGTTTTACTGCAGCAGAATAAACAACTATGTCAGATTTTGCAACATCTTCTAAATTATGACCAACTGTAACTTTAATTCCATTTTTTATTAAATTCTGAACAGTATCAGAATCAACTCTGTCAGAGCCAGTAACTTCAAAATTAAAATTTTTTAGAATGGCAGCAATACCGCTCATACTAACTCCACCAATTCCAATCATATGTACTTTTTTATATTTTTTAATTATATCTATGCTAGGCATTTTTATATACACTTCCTTTAATAGCAGAATTATACAATTATATTAGCAAAAATTCAAGTTTTTTATATAAATTTAGTTTATTTAATTTTAGTATATTATTAAAAATAAAAAATGTTACAAAAAAAATATAACTTTTTTGAAAAAAAAGAAGGAAAAAGTTTTTTTATGGAGAATAATATAATTGTACATAAGATTAAACGCGTATGTACAAAATAATTTAAAAACTTAAGGAAGGTAGGTGCACTAACAATGCAAATAACAGATGTACGTTTAAGAAAAGTAAATTCAGAGAACAGAATGAAAGCTGTTGCTTCTGTAACATTCGATAACGAATTCGCAGTTCACGATATAAAAGTTATCGAAGGACCAGATGGATTATTTATAGCTATGCCTAGCAGAAAAATCCCAAGTGGAGATTTCAGAGATATAGCTCATCCAATCAATGCTGAAACTAGAAAGAAAATCGAGGATGCTATTTTTGAAAAATACAATTCAGAAGAAGCAGAAGAATCAGCAGAATAATTATAAATAAAAATTTTCAAGAGGGACGGTCCTTTTTGAAAATTTTTTTTGCTTTTTCAAGAGTTTTTCAAGAGGGACGGTCCTTTTTGAAAATTTCTTATTTTTTCAAAAAGGACCGTCCCTCTTGAAAAACTCTTGAAAAAAAGACGAAAACATAGTAAAATATATAAGTACGAAAAATATAGAGGAGAAAATAAAAAAATGTATTTAATAGTAGGACTTGGAAATCCAGAAGAAGAATATGCTAAAACAAGGCATAATATGGGATTTAATACAATAAATAAGATTGCAAGTGAATATAATATAGATGTAAATAAAAAAAATTTTAAAGGATTATATGGCGTTGGAAATATAGGAAATGAAAAGGTTATTCTATTAAAGCCACAAACATATATGAATTTAAGTGGTGAAAGTATAATAGAGGCTATGAATTTTTATAAAATAAAAAAAGAAGAATTAATAGTTATATATGATGATATGGATATAGAAAAGGCAAGTATAAAAATTCGTAAAAAAGGTGGACCTCGGAAATCATAATGGTATGAAATCAATTGTAAACGTACTTGGAACAGATGAATTTACTAGAATAAGAATTGGAATAGGAATGCCAATAGATAAAAGTATGATGATAAATTATGTAATAGGAAAAGTGTCAGATGAGGAATTAGAAGTTTTATCAAAAGGAACAACTCTTGCAAAAGAAGCTTGTATAGAAATAGTAAAAAGTGGAGTAGATTCAGCAATGAATAAATTTAACTAAAATGAGGAGATGAATATGTTAGAATTATTTATAGAAAAAAAAGAGAAAAGTAAAAGGATTGCTTTAGTAGAAGATTCAAAATTAGTGGAATTCTATGAAGAAAACGAGAATGAGAATAGAAATGAAGGTAATATTTACATAGGTATAGTAAAAAATATATTAAATGGAATGGAATCAGCTTTTGTAGATATTGGAACAGGAAAAAATAGCCTTATACATTTAACGGATTTATTGCCTAAATTAGATATAAAAAAAGAACAAAAACATAAAAATGTCGCAATTGATAAAACTATAAAACCAGGAGATAAAATTTTGGTTCAAGTAAAAAAAGATAGCAATGAAATAAAAGGTGCTAGAACTTCTACACATATTAATCTTCCAAGTAGATATATTGTTCTTATGCCTAATACAGATATAATTACAATTTCACAAAAAATTGAAAATAAAGAAGAACAAGAAAGATTAATAAATTTAGTAAAAGAAAACTTAAGTGAAGAAAATGGTGCGATTATTAGAACTTCAGCTGAAGGAAAATCACAAGAAATAATCGATGATATAAAAAGAATTGAAGAAAAGTGGAATTTAATAAAAAAAGAGAGTAAAGAATATAATAAAAATAATCCCCAATTAATATATAAAGCTGAAGATATTACGAACAAGATTCTTTTGGATTTTGAAGAAAAAACAATAAATTCAATTTATACAAATAATGAAGAAGAATGTAAAAAAATCAGAGAATATGGGAATTATAATATAATTTTTAAAAACAAAGGCATTTTTGAAAAATATGATATCGAAAAACAAATAAATAATATAAAAAATAGAAAAATTTGGTTAAATTGCGGAGGGTTTATTACAATTGATAAAACAGAAGCATTAACCGCAATAGATGTAAATACAGGAAAATTTACAGGAAAAGATAATTTAATGCAAACTATATTAAAAGTTAATAAAGAAGCAACAATAGAAATTGCAAGACAATTAAGATTACGTGATATTGGTGGAATTATAATTATTGATTATATCGATATGAAAAGTGAAGAAAGCAAAAAGGAAATACAAGATTTATTAATTACAAATTTAAAAAAAGATAGAAGTAAAACACAAGTAGAAGGATTTACAAAATTAGATTTAATGGAAATGACAAGAAAACATATTTGTAGTCATAAGAATTAAGGAGATAGAAATGAATGTAGGATTTATATCGTTAGGATGTAGTAAGAATTTAATAGATACAGAAGTTGCAATTGGTATATTTAAAAAACATAAATTTAAAATAGTAAACAATCCAGAAGAAGCTGAAATAATAATAGTTAATACATGTGGATTCATAGATTCAGCAAAAGAAGAAGCTATTAATACTATTTTAGAAATGGCAGAATACAAGAAGAATAGATGCAAATATTTAATTGCAATGGGATGCTTAGTACAAAGATATTATGAAGATTTAATAAAACTTTTACCAGAAGTCGATTTATTTGTTAAATTGGATGATTATGACGAATTTTGGAAAAAGATAGATATGCTGATAACTGAAAATAAAGTAGAAAAATCTAAAAATAAAAAAATAAACAAAATAGCTGATTTAAAACCACTTCCAATGCCGGAATATAATGAATTTATGGAAAGAGTAGTTACTACTGGAAAAAATTATGCATATTTAAAAATTGGCGAGGGATGTAGCAATAATTGTACATATTGTGCAATTCCATATATAAGAGGAAAATTTGTTAGCAGAAAAATGGAAGACATATTAGATGAAGCACAAAAATTAGCAGATGATGGAATAAAAGAAATTATTGTTATAGCACAAGATACAACAAAATATGGTATTGATTTATATGGAGAACCAAAGCTTGTTGAATTATTAGATAAATTGAGTAAAATTCCAAATATAAAATGGATAAGATTTTTATATTCATACCCTGAGGGAATTACAGAAGATTTAATTGATTTAGTAGCTACAAATCCTAAAATTGCAAAATATTTTGATATTCCAATTCAGCATATTTCGAATAAAGTATTAAAAATGATGAATAGGAAAACTTCAAAAGAAAACATAGAAAAACTTATAAAAACTATAAAAGAAAAAATTCCTGATGTAAATTTAAGAACAAGCTTAATTGTAGGATTTCCAGGGGAAACCAAAGAAGATTTTCATGAATTATTAGAATTTGTAGAGAAAACAAAATTCGACAAATTAGGAACATTTATGTATTCAAAAGAAGAAGGAACACCTGCTGAAAAACTTCCAAATCAAATACATGGAAATACTAAAAAATCACGATATAATAAAATAATGAAAAAGCAACAAATTATTTCAAGCGAAGCTTTAAAAAATAAAATAGGCAAAACTTTTGAGGTTTTAATAGAAAATATGTCATTTGATAAAAAATATTTTATTGGAAGAACTATGCAAGATGTACCAGATATTGATGGATTGGTATATATAAAAGCAAATTCAGAAGATAATGAACAAGAAATATTAAATACATTCAAAAAATGTAAAATTATTGATGTTAATTATTATGATTTGATTGCAGAATTTGAAAAAAATAATTAAATAAAAAGAAATATTTAGAGATATTACTTTTTTAAGTACATATCTCTATAATATTTCTTTTCTTCGTTTGTTTCACACCAATATTTTAAATTTAAATATGCAATTATCTAGTTAATGAGTTCTCAATAGCACTTTGCTTTTGGTGTTCTGATTTTTTTTGTAAAGATTCTTCTTCAATTGGTGGACGATTTTTCGGTTTATTTAACATTTGGTTTTTCTTTGAATTCATATTACTTACTAATATATTGCCTAAATCTGTATAAACTTTTCTATATGGATATAATTTATCTATAAAATCATTTTTTTGTATTTTGCTAGAAGGATAAGCGAGTTTCAAGACAGACCTATTAAATTGAGACTTACTACCACCGTATGCATAAATAAGCAGCCTGTGCATATAAATTGAAATTTGATGTACCAACAGTTCTTTTAAATTTTTTAGGTGTTAATTGACCGTTATTTACATTTTGAATATCTTTTTTAAATTTACTCATAAATTCTTTTGTAGATGCGTCAAATAATTCATATTTTTCAATATGTGAAGAATAATTATTTATGTATGGCATTTCAAGTAAATTAATTAATCTAGGATCTTTCATTATCTTAGATACAACTTCACGACTTTGCCAATCATGAGTGACTTCTTCTATAGCGCAATTACCGATAACGTATATGGTATGATTTTTGCTTATAGGGTATGTTTATTTCACATTTTTTTAATTTCTTGGACCATTTAATTGATTGAATAAAATTTTGAAAATCTGAGTCATTTTCAATAAATTTAGATTCATTTCTATTTTGAGATATTATATTTTCGTAAAGTCCAGAAATGTATTTATTTTTATGTATTATCTCTTTAGATATATGCATAACTTCATGAACTGCAGATTTTAAATAATCTTCCATTGAATCATACTGTAATATTGGTAAAAAAATGTATCTTATATTTCTGTCTGAATCTTTACCAATTTTTGGAATAGCAACCTGCTTATTTTCTGATATTTCATCAATTATACTAGTAAAATATTTTCCATTTGGAGTATCTGAAACATGTTTGAAATAAGAACTTGTTTCCATTAATACTTTTTCATCAGTTAGTTTTATATATTTTTCAATAATTTTTTCAACTTTTGATTTTTTGAATCTGGTAAAAAATCCTTTTTTATCTTTGAAGAGTTCATCTTTAATAAATTTAGCGTTTTGATCAAAACTTTTATTTGAACAATGTTTTAATATTTTAGAATATTCATCTTTAGTTAAACTTGGGAATAATTCTTTTAAATCGTCTAACATGAAAGAAGAATATTTTTTTATTATATCTTTTTTTTCAGCATTTAGTCTTTTTGATAAATTTAATTCTTTACTAAAAGCAGATTCTATATATTTTGAACCATATAATAGTTGTGCTTCGAGATTAATATTGCTTGTTTCAGTTGATATTTCTTCATTTGTTTTTTTTCTATAATTTTCAAACATTTCTTTAAGGATTTTTTCAGTTTTTAATTTTTTTGATTTTGTGAAAAAGCCTTTAGTGTCCTTAAAAAGTTCATTTGTAAGATATTGAGTAGCCATA
Source organism: Clostridia bacterium (assembly GCA_017404025.1). Lineage (GTDB taxonomy): Bacteria > Bacillota > Clostridia > TANB77 > CAG-508 > CAG-269. The sequence goes on along the minus strand of JAFRDD010000084.1, from coordinate 20,827 downwards.
TTTGAAGAATAATTTAATATTTTTGAATATTGATCTTCTGTTAAATTAGGAAGTAATAGCTTTAAATCATATAAATCAATAAAATTATTATTTTTTTTGGAACAATGTTTTGATATATTTAAATAGTTATCTTCAGTTAAATTAGGGATTAACTGCTTTAAAGAGGTTTTGTCGATATTTAAATAGTTTTTCAACATTTTTGAATATTGATTTTTATTTAAATTAGGAAATAATTTTTTCAAATCATCTAACATAAACAAAGAATTTTTTTTAATTATATCTTTGTTTGATGAGTATAGTTTTTTAAAAAAATTTTTTTTCTCATTTGAATGAGATTCTAAAAAATTTTTAGCATAATTTTTTTGTTTATTAATAAGGAAATTGTCTAAGTGTTCTAATGTTATATAGGGAATAAATACAGTATTATTAATTATATCCTTATATTTTTTTAGATAATATTCTCTATTTTCATCATAATTTTTAGAGCCAAATTGTTCTTTATATATTAATTCAATTACTTTTTCATCATTAAAAAAGGTAATAAGATTTTTTTGGTAAATATTCGAAATATCTTGTAAATTCATTTTAATCTCCTTAATTTTGTATACTATATATGCTATAATATATCATAATAATTAAATTTTATCAAGTTATATGCTTAAAATTATTGACAAAATAAAAGAATGTGTGGTAAGATAATATATGTTTAACTTGAAAGAGGTGATTGTTTGGATATCTTTATGTATTGCAATTGTGGTATATGAAGGACACCTGTTATTTGATTATTGGCATTATCCCATTAGCAGGGGGGATAGAAAGGAGTTACTTAAAAATGCCATTAATAGTTTTGGTAATGTTTTGCATTGCTATTATTGTGATTCTTTGTGATTGTACGCGGAAAAAAACTGCAAGCCAACTACGGAGAAGTCAAATAATTATTGCTAACTTGGCTAACAACAATTTCATGTTTTCTGAGCAATTTGAAAAGATGTTTCAGGAATACATGGAGGAGACGTTAGTTGATGAAACCGAGCAAGTAGTGCAAAAGGCTATACCTATTTGGGCCGTTATGGCCAAGCATTCGTACCAGCAGGAACTGAGAGCTATAATGCGAACGCAAAAAATGCTTAAAAGTAGACTGCGAGTTGTTAAGTGCATCGAACTGCACAATCGTGACCCTCCTTTGAATTTCTGTTTCTCGACCAGATCCGCTGGTGAAAACGGAAATATTATCAGGAAAGGAGTTGTCTAAATTGGACAACTATTACTTGCCATTCTGTATCGCAGCAATCGCCGGGATTGGAGGAATCTTATACCATGATCATCGAAAGATGAAAGAGGCACAAGAAAAGCAGAAAGTAAGAGAGGAGATTGATAATGATTTAGTCAACAATGTCCTTCTGCCGATGCCCCCAGAAGATCTAGGCGAAGAAATCGTTAGCGCTACTTATGGTAGTGCTGCGTTTGAGTTGGAACAACTGGATGATGAGGCTTTGCCACATTACAGACAGAACGTTCACTCTGCCATCGAGATTCAGAAGGCAACGCTGAAAAAGGATTTGGCTGATAAGTTAAATGAGCGTGACAAATGTGCGAACACTGTCAAATTCATGTTAACGAAAAAGCTGGATCCGTTTCTCGACAAAGTCGAAAATGCATACTATGCGAGGTTCCGTGTGGAATGCATTGAAGCCCTCATGTCGGAGTTTAGCAATATATCGGTCAGTGTAGATTGTGGGGATGATCAATATCTGGCTGATATGAGCTACAAAGAGGAGGTAGCTCGGCTTATTCGAAAGAAAGATCGTTTCGAAAGTAATATGTTCCTTCTCCGTCGTGAACTGGGCATTGCCCTCATGAATGAGAGGGAAATGTATAAGTATTTCCGTTGCTGTGATAATGCAATTGATCCCAATGGCAAAGAAGAAGGTTTTTATCGTCTTGAAGAGTTCCTTATGGGAAACGTCGATGAAGAGCCCTTCACCAGTTTATTTGGCGAAGCCAATGAACTCCTTGGAAAGCTGGCAACAGCAATGGGAGATTTCTTCGAAGCCATGCTTCTTCATGGCGAAGCGAAGGATAAGCTCAAAAAGTTCCAGGAGCAGATCGAGGAACATCAGAAGGAACTTGATTCCTGGAATCTTTAAGGGAATAATCCGCAGGGCCTAGCCCATACTTAGTAAGGAAAAGAATAGGTAGAACCGGGGCCTAGCCCATACTTAATAGTAAACAAACAGGTACAACAGGGGCCCAGCCCAAAACGGAAGTCCCCCCTCACCTCAATGTTGGGGGGGGCTTTTTTTATATAAAAATATTATAAGTAAGATTTGTTAGAATACATATAAATATCCCACATAATGTTGGAAGCAAAAAGCTAAATAAAGTCCATTTTAAACTACCGGTTTCTTTTTTTATTGTTAAAAGAGTAGTAGTACAAGGAAAATGCAAAACAGTAAAAATCATTACATTAATTGCTGTAATAATGGTCCATCCATTTTGAATCAAAATATTGCCAATAGCATTAGTATCTTCAATTGAAATGAGAGAAGTATTTTTTAAATAGCACATCAAAATTATAGGTAAAACGATTTCATTTGCGGGTAACCCTAAAATAAAAGCAGTTAAAATGTACCCATCAAGCCCCATAAGTTTAGCAAATGGGTCAAAAAAATTGGCAATTATAGTAAGCAAGCTAGTATCATGTATTCCAATATTTGCAAGGAGCCATATAACAAGACCTGCAGGAGCCGCAACACAAATGGCTCTTCCCAAAACAAATAAAGTTCTATCAAAAATTGATCGTATTAAAATTTTTCCTATTTGAGGTTTTCTGTAAGGTGGTAACTCTAAAACAAAAGAAGAAGGCAGACCTTTTAAAATTGTTTTCGAAAGTATTTTTGAAACAAGTAGAGTCATTAAAATTCCAAAAATAATAACAAAAATCACAGTTATAGTAGAAATAATAGAACCTTTAAATCCAGAAATACTACCAGCAATAAAAATTGTTGCAATAGAAATTAAAAAAGGAAATCTACCATTACAAGGAACAAAGCTATTAGTTAAAATTGCAATTAATCTTTCACGAGGAGAATTAATAATTCTGCAACCAACACATCCAGCAGCATTACAGCCAAACCCCATACACATAGTAATCATTTGTTTACCAGAACAAGAACATTTTTTAAAAATACCATCCATATTAAAAGCAATTCTTGGTAAATAGCCAAGATCCTCTAAAAAAGTAAATAAAGGGAAAAAAATAGCCATAGGAGGTAGCATTACAGAAATAATCCATGTTAAAGTTTGATAAACTCCTAAAACAAGCATATTGCAAAGATTTTCCGGACAATTAATAAATGTAAGTATATCAATAAGTTTTGGTTTTAAAAAATTAAAAAAATCAAATAAAACTTGAGAAGGATAATTAGCTCCAATAATTGTAAGCCAAAAAATAATACCTAAAAAAGCTATCATTATTGGAATTCCAAATTTTTTTGAGGTTAAAATTTTGTCAATTTTTCTATCTTTAATGTTATATTCACTATTATTATATGTACAAACTTCTTTACAAATTTCTTCTGATTTTTTTACTATTTTTAATATTTTAGTTTCATCATCTTCGTTATTTTCTATTTTTATTGGTTTTGATTTTACTTTACCTATACACATTTTATATACTGTACTTATTAAGTTATTTAAAGTTTTTTTCTTTCTTGCAACAGTTCCAACAACTGGAACACCAAGTAAATTTGATAGTTTTTCTAAATTTATAGTAATACCTTTTTTCTTTGCTTCATCAAGCAAATTTACGCAAACAATGACATTATTGGTAATTTCCATAATTTGAAATACCAAATTCAAATTTCGCTCTAAACAAGTTGCATCAACAATAACTAAAGTTACATTAGAATTTCCAGAAGTAAGATATTCTCTTGCAATTTCTTCTTCTTCAGAATTAGATTGCAGTGAATATGTACCCGGAATATCAATAAATAAAAATTTCTTATTTAAATATTCACATATTCCGCTAGCATTAGAAACAGTTTTTCCAGGCCAGTTACCAGTATGTTGATGCATACCAGTAAGACTATTAAAAATTGTGGATTTTCCAACATTAGGATTTCCGAGCTAAAGCAATTGTAAAATCAGTTTGATTTTTTAACTTTTCAATATCTTCATTTAAGATATTTGTACCTGTTGAAGATTTTGTAAGACCCATAACTTACCTCCCTAATTTAAGATAATATATTTTATGTGTTTTCATTAAAATCGTTACAATAAACCTCAATTTTTTTTGCATCTTCACTTCTAATTGCAATAATACTACCTCTAAAAAGAAAAGCTCTAGGATCTTTAAAAGGACTAACTAATATTGGACAAATTTTAGTACCACGAATTAACCCCAAATCTAACAATCTTCTTTTTATATTATTTTCACAAGTAATTTCTTTTATAAAACCACAATGATTAATTGGCAAATTATTTAAAGTATGACTTTTTTTATTCATGTTAAGACCTCCCAAATTAAGTATAATATATTATATTTTTGTCGAATTTTAATTGTTACACTTGACTTTTAAGAAATGTTATGAAAAAATAAGTGGGATTTAATAATAGATGAAAGGAAGTAATAAAAATGGAAAAGATAAGAGGATTTGAAATAGCAAAAGGATTTGAAAATAGTAATATTAATTTACCTGTAAGAAAAACAAAATATTCAGCAGGTTACGATATAGAGGCAGCTGAAGATACAATAATACCATCATTCAAAAAAGGAATGAAACCAACATTAGTAAAAACAGGACTTAAAGCATATATGCAAGATGACGAAATGTTGATATTAGCTAATAGAAGTTCTAACCCAGGAAAGAAGGGGCTTATACTTGCCAATAGTATAGGAGTTGTAGATAAAGACTATTATGGTAATCCAGACAATGATGGTCATATTATGTTTGCTTTTTATAATGTAAAAGAAGAAGATATAGAAATAAAAAAAGGTGATTGCATAGGTCAAGGAATATTTGAAAAATATTTAATTGTTGATAATGATGTAGTTGAAGGAGAAAGAACTGGAGGATTTGGGTCAACTTCAAAATAGAAAATAGAAAAGACTACATATAGACATATTAAAACATGAAGATACATATAACCCAGTAAGCATAAGGAAAATGTCGGATTTTGCGATGAAAAATTCTTGCAAAATTTGGCATTTTATGTTATCCTAAATATAAGATTATAATCTAAAGTTCAATACTATCCAAGATTTATTTATTAATCATATTTATTTTATTCAATTAAGCAAACTCCGTTTTAGTTATAGCATAATAAAATTTTATTCGAAAAGCATAAAATATTAAATTTTCTATCTAAAATATTTTTATGTTTGAACTTTTGAAGTAAGAGATATACTAAGAATGTAGAAAAAAAGAGAGTAAAAAGGAGTCATGGAAACATGGCTCCTAATTATTTTCAAGAGGGACGGTCCTTTTTGGAAATTTCTTATTTTTTTCAAAAAGGACCGTCCCTGCCTAAAAATCACTGCTTAAAAAATGTCTTGCAAAATGGTATAAAATGTAGTAAAATAGTAAACATAAAATGTAAAGACAAGTTTTTAGACAATTATAAAATTTTAAGTATAGTAAAAAAGGAGGAAACATGATAATTGATGTAACAGATTTAGAAATTGATGTACTAAATTTTAAAAAAAGTTATGATCCAGAAAGACAAAGAAGAGGAAAAAGAATATATGATGAAGAAGATGTAACAATAAAAGAAGTAGATAAAAAAACAGAAGAAGAATATGAAGTAAAAGCAAGAGTTAACGGAAATTATGATATATATACAACAAAATTGAATATAAATAAAAAAATGATTAATGATTGGAGTTGTACCTGTGAAGATTATTATAATGGAAATATTTGCAAACATATAATAGCAACAAGTTATGAAATAATAGAACCACATAGACCAAGTACTAAAAAAGGATTAGAAAAATATTTTGAACAAATTCGTAAACAATATGAATTACAAAGACAAGAAGAAGAGAGAAAAAGAGAATATGAAAGAAAATATAATATGGCATTAAGTGCTATAGCTATGTATAAAAAAGATGGAAGACAACCATATTATATAAATGAAGAAAAATACAATAATATAGATTTAAAAAGCTTATATGAAAAATCAAGATTATCATTATCAGAAAATGATTCAAATACGGAATTAGCAACATCAATAAGACTAGAACCAAGGTTAGAATTAAATGATATAGAAACTGCTGAATTAACATTTAAAATTGGTCAAAAAATGATGTATGTAATAAAAGATATAGAACAATTTGCAAAATTATTTGAAAATGAAGATATAATACAATTTGGTAAAAAATTAAAATTTAAAGCTAAGAACGAAAACTTTGTAGTAGAAGATAGAGAACTTCTTAAATTTATAAAGGAAAGTGCCAAAATTATAAAATACAGCGAAAAAATTCGCGAAAATGATTATTATAGATATTCATCTGGAGCTACAAAATCAATAAAACTATTTGATGAAAATATCGATGATTTAATGAATATACTAAAAAATAGAGAAAGAGAAATAGAAGTTTCAAATTATAGAATTGGTCAAGAATTATATAAAATAACAGATGAAAATATAAATTTAAAATTAAAAATTGAAAATAAAAATGGGGAATACTCATTAAAAATAAATATAAAAAATTATGAATATCTTAAATCAAAGAATTACATATATATTTTTTATAACAAAAAAATATATGCAATTGAAAAAGCAAAAAATGAAGAAATTATGAATATATTAAAACTATTTAAATATAATCAAGAAATATTAATACCACATGATAGATTTGCCGAGTTTTCTACATATGTATTGCCAAAAGTCAATCAATACTTAGAAAGTGAAAATTTGCCAGCCGAAACTGTAAAAGAAGGGTTAGTTGTAAATAAATTAGCATCTAAAATATATTTAGATTTGGATGCAAGAGATGACATTATGTTGGAATTAAAATTTTGCTATTTAGATAAAGAATTTAATATATTAGATAAAGAATATGAAAAATATATAAATGAAAACAATATAGTGAGAAATATACCAGAAGAAAGAAATGTATTGGAAAGATTATTTAAAGATGGTTTCGAATTGCAACAAAACAAAGACTATTTTATATTAAAAAATGAGGATTACATATATGAATTCTTATCTGAAAAAATTAATAATTATATGAATGATTTTGAAGTTATGGCAACAGAAAAATTAAAAAATAGACAAATTAGAAAAGCTCAAATTTCAAACGTTTCAGTTAAATTAGATACAGGACTTTTGGAAGTTGATATTTCTAAAATGGATATTGATATTAGGGAAATAAAAGATATTTTGAAAAATTACAGTATTAAGAAAAAATATTACAAATTAAAAAATGGCGATTTTTTGAGCTTAGAGCAAAATGAAGATTTAGATTTTCTAAATAATATGGCAAATAGTTTAGATGTTGATTTTGATAAAGTAGAAAGTGGAATTGTAAAGTTACCAGTAAATAGAAGTGTTTATTTAGAAAAGTTGTTAGAAAAAAATAAAAATATAACATCTAGCAAAAATGATAATTTTACAAAATTAATAAACAACATAGAAAATAAAGATTTTTCGGATGAAATAAAGGTATCAAAAGATTTCGAAAAATTATTAAGAGATTATCAAAAAACTGGATATAAATGGTTGAAAACGCTAGAACAATATGGATTCGGAGGAATACTTGCAGATGATATGGGACTTGGAAAAACGTTGCAAGTTATAGCATTAATAAATGATGAAATAAAAAAGAAAAACAAAAAAACATCTATAGTTGTTTGTCCAAGTTCATTAGTGTTAAATTGGAAAGCAGAAGTAGAAAAATGGTGTAATGAAATAAATGTTTTAATAATTAAAGGAGATGCCAATACAAGAAAAAATTTAATAAATTCTTATAATGAATATGATTTATTGATAACATCGTATGATTTGTTAAAAAGAGATGTACTAGAATATGAAAACAAACAATTTAAGTATATAATTGCAGATGAAGCACAATATATAAAAAATTCTATAACTCAAAATGCAACATCTTTAAAAAGTTTAGAAGGAGAGATCAAGTTTGCATTAACTGGTACACCAATTGAAAATTCAATAGCAGAGTTATGGTCAATATTTGACTTTATTATGCCTCGGATATTTATATAGTCCTACAAAATTCAAAAAAAGATTTGAAGAGCCAATATTAAAAAGTAATGATGATAAAGCTCTAGAAAGATTAAAAAATTTAATAAGTCCATTTATCTTAAGAAGAGTAAAAAAAGATGTTTTAACAGAATTACCAGACAAAAATATAACAATAATGAAAAATGAAATGGAAAAAGAACAAGAAAAATTATATTTATCATATTTAGCACAAACTAAAAAAGAAGTAGCAGAGGAATTAAATGAAAACGGTTTTGAAAAAAGTAAATTCAAAATCCTTATGCTTCTTACAAGACTTAGACAAATATGCTGTCATCCAAGTTTATTTATCGACAACTATAATGGTGAAAGTGGAAAATTAAAACAATGCATAGATATTGTGTTAGATGCAATAGAAGCAGGTCATAAAATACTGTTATTTTCTAGTTATACATCAATGTTTGAAATAATAGAAAAAGAATTAAATAAAAATAATATAGAATATTTTAAACTTACAGGAAGTACTAAAGTAGATAAAAGACTTGAAATGGTAGAACAATTTAATAAGAATGAAAGTGTAAAAATATTTTTGATATCGCTAAAGGCTGGAGGAACAGGACTTAATTTAACAGGAGCAGACGTTGTAATACATTATGACCCATGGTGGAATATATCTATTGAGAATCAAGCAACAGACAGAGCATATAGAATTGGACAAAAAAACAGTGTTCAAGTTTATAAATTAATAACAACAAATTCAATAGAAGAAAAAATTAATAAATTGCAAGAAAAGAAAGCAGAATTATCAGAACAATTGCTTTCAACAGAAGAAACTTTTGTAAATAAACTTTCAAAAGACGAAATAATGGATTTATTCGAGATGGATTAAATTGGATTTTTAGGCAGGGACGGTCCTTTTTGAAAATTTCTTATTTTTTTCAAAAAGGACCGTCCCTGCCTAAAAATCACTGCTTAAAAAATGTCTTGCAAAATGCTAAAAAATGTAATAAAATAGCGATTAATAATAAATAAGATTGCCAAGAGAACCGTCCCCTTGGCAGAAGGAGAAAAAAATTGAATTCAATAGAAGAAATAAATAAACAAAAAGAATATATAGAAAAAGTAAGAAAAATAAATGGAGGAAAAGAATTAACATATAATATATTAACTCTTGGATGCCAGTTAAATGAAAACGATTCAGAAAAATTATGTGGAATGTTAGATGAAATGGGCTATACAAAAGTAGATGATGTAAAAAATGCCGATATATGTCTATTTAATACATGTTGTGTTAGAGAAAACGCAGAAGAAAGGCTTTTTGGAAAAATTGGAGAATTAAAAAAATTAAAAGAAACTAAAGGTATACTTATAGCAATAGGTGGTTGTATGATGCAAGAAAGGCATATTACAGATAAAATAAAAGCATCATATAATTTTGTTGATATTATTTTTGGAACACATACATTACATAAATTTCCAGAAGATTTATATAAAGTATTAGTAGAAAAGAAAAAACAAGAAGATATATTGTATATTGATGGAGAAACTTATGAAGGACTACCAATAAAAAGAGATAGTAAATTAAAAGCTTCTGTAACAATAATGAATGGATGTAATAATTTTTGCTCTTTTTGCATAGTACCATATGTTCGTGGAAGAGAAAGAAGCAGACAGCCTAGAGCTATAATAGAAGAAATACAAGAATTGGCAGAAGAAGGCTATAAAGAAATTACTTTACTTGGTCAAAATGTAAATTCATATTTAAGAGTAGAAAAAGAAAAAGATATACCTTTTGAGCCGTATGAAGGAATTAATTCATTTGCTACACTATTAAGAGCAGTTAATAAAATAGATGGTATTGAAAGGATAAGGTTTGTTTCTCCACATCCAAAAGATTTTACAGATGATGTAATTGATGCAATTGCTGACTGTGAAAAAGTATGTAAATTGATACATTTACCATTACAATCTGGAAATACAAAGATGTTAAAAGTAATGAATAGAAAATATACAAAAGAACAATATTTAAATCTTGTCGAAAAAATGAAAAATAAAATACCAAATTTAACATTGTCTACAGACATTATAGTAGGATTTGCTGGAGAAACTGAAGAAGATTTTGAAGACACATTAGATGTTGTAAGAAAGGTTGAATTTGAACAAGTATATATGTTTATTTATTCAAGAAGAGTTGGAACACCAGGGGATAGAATGGAAAATCAAGTTCCAGAAGAAATAAAGCATAAAAGATTTGACAGATTGAAGGAATTAGTTGAAAGTCAAATAGCTGAGAATAATAAGAAATATATAGGAACTGTTCAAAAAGTATTAATTGAAGGAACAAGTAAAAATAATGAAGAAATGCTAACAGGAAGAACAGATAGTAATAAAGTAGTTATATTTGAAGGGGATAAAAGTTTAATTGGAAAAATGGCAGAATTAAAAATTATTTCTGAGCATATGTGGTATTTAAAAGGACAAATAATTGAAGAATAGATAAAGGAAAGGAAATGAATAAAATGGCAGAATATTCACCAATGATGCAAAAATATCTTGAAACAAAGGAACAATATAAAGATTGTATACTATTTTATCGATTAGGTGATTTTTATGAAATGTTTTTTGATGATGCAATTACAGCTTCAAGAGAGTTAGAAATAACGTTAACTGGAAAAGATTGTGGACAAGACGAACGTGCTCCAATGGCAGGAGTTCCACATCATGCAGCAGAGATGTACATTTCAAAATTAATAGCAAAAGGATATAAAGTTGCAATATGCGAACAATTAGAAGATCCAAAAGAAACAAAAGGAATAGTAAAAAGAGGAGTAATAAGAGTTGTAACTCCAGGAACTGTTGTAGAAAGTAATATGCTTGAAGAAAGAAAAAATAATTATATAATGTCAATATTTAAATCTGGAATTTATTTTGGAATAAGTGTATGCGACATTACAACAGGCGAATTTTATAGTGCTGAAATAAAAGATAATAATAATTTTCCTTTAGTTTTAGATGAAATTGCAAGGTACACGCCATCTGAATTAGTTGTAAATAGTATGATGGCTGACTGTACAGAAGAAATATCAAAAATAAAAGAAAGATTTACTACATATATAACAAGACTTAATGATAAATTTTTTGAAGTTAATGTGGAAAAAATAAAGAATAGATTTAATGTATTAGATAATCGTCAAAATAAAATAGAAAATCTAGAAGATAAGAATTTAGCTATAGCTTCAATAAATGCACTTATAGAATATATAGAACAAACTCAAATGACTACAATGGAACATATAAACAAAATAACTGTTTATAACATTTCTAAATATATGTCATTAGATATAAATGCAAGAAGAAATTTAGAAATTACAGAAAAAATGAGAGATAAATCTAAAAAAGGAACTCTTTTGTGGGTACTTGATAAAACATCAACATCAATGGGAGGAAGACACTTAAGAAGATGGTTAAATGATCCGCTAATAGATACGGTTGAAATAAACAGAAGATTAGATTCTGTAAAAGAATTAAAAGAAAACATTATCTTAAGAGGAGATGTTGTAGAAAACTTAAAAAAAGTTTACGATATTGAACGTTTAGCTGGAAAAATGGCTTATGGAAATGCAAATGCCAGAGATATGATAACTTTAAAAAATTCATTACAGAAATTGCCAGGGTTAAAAGAGATTTTATCAACATGTAAAACAGAGATGTTAAAAAATATATATGAGAATATGGATGAGTTAAAAGACATATATGAACTCATAGACAAAGCGATTGTTGAAGATCCACCAATGACTGTTAAAGATGGTGGAATTATAAAATTAGGATTTGACCCAGAAATTGATACATTAAAAACAGCAACAACAGAAGGTAAAAATTGGATAATCAAGCTAGAAGCGGAAGAAAGAGAAAAGACAGGAATTAAAAATTTAAAAGTTGGATTTAATAAAGTATTTGGATATTTTATTGAAGTTACCAAATCAGGGCTAAACCAAGTACCAGATAGATACATAAGAAAACAAACATTAACAAATGCAGAAAGATTTATAACAGAAGATCTTAAAAATTTAGAAAATCAAATTTTAGGAGCTGAAGAAAAAGTTGTGAATCTTGAATATAATGCATTTACTGCTATTAGAGAAGAAATTGCAAAAAATATAATAAGATTACAAAAAACAAGTATGTTAGTTTCAACTTTAGATGTATTAACATCATTTGCGCAGGTTGCAGAAGATTTAAATTATTGTATGCCAGAAGTTGACAACTCTGGAGTTATAGATATAAGAAATGGACGTCATCCAGTAATTGAAAAAATGCTAGGAGCAGGGGGATTTGTAGAAAATGATACATATTTAGATAAAAGAGATAATCGTTTATCTATTATAACAGGCCCTAATATGGCAGGAAAATCAACATATATGAGGCAAGTAGCATTAATTACATTAATGGCACAAGTTGGAAGTTTTGTTCCTGCAGAATCTGCAAAGATTGGAGTAGTAGATAAAATATTTACAAGAGTTGGAGCCTCAGATGATTTAGCAATGCGGACAAAGTACATTTATGGTAGAAATGATGGAAGTAGCAACAATTCTAAAAGAAGCAACTGCAAACAGTTTAGTAATTTTAGATGAAATAGGTAGAGGAACTTCAACATATGATGGTTTGTCTATTGCTTGGGCAGTTGCAGAATATATAGCAGATAAAGAAAAATGTGGAGCAAAAACATTATTTGCAACACATTATCATGAATTAATAGGATTAGAAGAAAAATTAGAAGGTGTAAAAAATTATAATATAGCAGTAAAAGAAAAAGGAGAAGACATAATTTTCTTGAGAAAAATAGTAGCTGGAGGAACAGATGAAAGCTATGGTATACATGTTGCACGCTTAGCTGGAGTTCCTAAAACTGTTACTCAAAAAGCAGATGAAATATTAAGAAGCTTAGAAAGAAAAAACATTTTATCTGGAAAAAAACAAGAAAGTAAAAAACAAGTAGAACGGACAATTTGATATGTTTAACTATAAATTAGCTGAAATTGCACACGAAGTTGATAAAATTAACTTAAATGAACTTACACCAATAGATGCACTAAATGCTTTAGTCAAAATAAAAGAAAAATTAAAATAAGGTGCCAAGTTGCCAAGGGGACGGTTCCTTTGGCAACCCTATGATGTTTAAGAATTAATTAATGTAGGAATGTTGGGAATTTTAATAAATAATAAAAATTTATTGAAATTTTCAACATTTTATGTTATTTTAATATATGATTATATTCAAATTAATTTAATAATTCAATTTTTTATAATAGTATAATATTTGTTTCTATTAAAATCCATAAAAAATAAAAAAGTAGAAGGAGGTAAAATGCCAAGAAAATCTAGAGATTATGTTAAAACACAGTATTTCCATGTAATGGTTCAGGGAATAAATAAGAGTTATATATTTGATAATGATGAAAATGCAAGAAAATATATTAATCTTATACATAAAATAAAAAATGAATTTGATATAAATATTTTAACATATTGTGTTATGTCAAATCATTGCCATATATTAATAAATTGTAAAAAGGCAGAAGATATGAGCTTTTTTATGAAAAGATTAAATTTAAATTATGCTATCTATTATAATAAAAAATATGATAGGGTAGGCTATGTTTTTAGAGATAGATTTAAAAGTCAAGCTATTATTTCAGAGAAACAGTTGTATAATTGCATACATTATATTTATAATAATCCAGTTAAAGCACGAATTTGTCAAAATCCAAAAGATTATCCATATTTAAATTATAAAGAAAATTTGAACAGTATAAAAGAAGATGATGAATCTTTTAAGTTTTTAGAAATTGAAAATGAAAAAGAAGACGATGAAAAATTAATTGATAATTATTTAAAGATAAAGGGGTTAAGTATCAATAATATAAAAGAAAATAAAGAAAAATTAATTGAATTGGTGATATACTTAAGAGAAACAAATCAAACTTCATATAGAAAAATTGAAGAAATTTTAAGAATAGGAAGAGAAACAATTAGGAAAATGATAAAGAATTATAATAACAACTAAGGTTGCCAAAGGAACCGTCCCCGTGACAACCCCGTGACAACCGTGATAATTTTTTTATTTTACTGTAACTTTTTATATGTTATAATTGTATAAAATATAGAAACGTAAAAAAGGAGGAATAAAATTGGAAGAAAAAACAGACAAAGAATTATATCAAGAATTTTTGCAAGGTAATCAAAAAAGTTTTGAAGAAATAATAATAAGACACAAAGACAAATTAATATATTTTATTCAAAAATATGTTAAAAGTATTGATATTGCAGAAGATATTGCACAAGATGTATTTGTTTATTTATTAATACATAAAGAAAAGTATGATTTTAATTATTCTTTAAAAACTTATTTGTTTACAATAGCAAAAACAAAATCTTTAAACTATTTAAAAAGAGAAAAGAGAATTGTAGAGCTAAACGAGCAAGATATTGCAGATGTGAATGAACTTGAAGAAAGAATTTTTATTAATGAAAGAAGAAAAAATTTAAAGTTAGCAATGGAAAAACTGAAACCAGAGTACAGGGAAGCTGTATATTTTGCGGATATTGAAGAACTTAATTATAAAGAAATTGGGAAAATTATGAATAAAACTGAAAATAGTATAAAAGTTTTAATTCATAGAGCACGTAAAAATTTAGAAAAAATAGTAAGAGAGGAGGCTGTTAAATATGAAGGATAATAAAGAATTTATAGAAGGTGTATATAAAAAATATGAAGAATATCAAGATGGAACAAAATTTAAAAAAGTAACTCAAATAAAAAAATCACATAAGAAAAATTTAAGTAAAATTTTAAGTATTGCAGCTATGACAGCAATAGTTGTTACAGGTATAAGTGTAAGTAATAATATAAGAGAAAATGAGATAAAAAATAAAATTTCAAAAACTATATCATCAAATGATTTGACACTAAAAAAAGTAGAAAATTTTGAAAATTTATATAAAATGGCAAAAGAAAATATAAAAGTTAGCAGAAGTAATAATATGCTTGATTACAGCATGGTAGAATCTGAATCTTTTAGTGGAGCAGATGTTAAAGGAACTTTTGATACAGCATTAACAAATTCAAAAACAGAACAGAAAAATAATTCAAATAATGGAGATTATTCAAGAACAAATATACAAGTACAAAATGTTGACGAAGCAGATGTTGTAAAAACTGATGGAAAATATATTTATTATATAGCAGGAAATAAAGTTGTAATAGTAAATATAGAAAAACAAGAGCAAATGGTAAAAGAAGCTGAAATAAGAAATGAAAATTACGAATTTAATCCATCAGAATTATATATAAATGATAATAAACTAATAGTAATAGGAAATGAAAGTAGATACATTTATGAAGAATCTAATACAGTAAAAGAAACGCAAAGTACAGTATATATGAAAGGTACATATAAACCCAAAACTGTAGTAATAATATATGATTTAGCAAATATTAAAGAGCCTAAAGAAACAAGAAAAATAGAGATAGATGGAAATTATTTATCTTCAAGAATGATAGATAACAATATATATTTTATTGCAAATAATAGTGTAAATTCAAATAATTTAATAAAAAAAGAAATAGAAGATTTAAAAGAAGAAGACTTTAAACCAAGTTATATGGACACAGCTGTAAGTCAAAAAGAAAGCAAAATTGATTTTGATGACATATATTATTATGAAAATTTTGAAACACTAAATTACTTATCACTTGCAGGATTTAATATAAATTCTAAAGAAGAAGTAGATGTTAAAACTTTTTTAGGAGCTGGAGAAGATATATATTCATCTAGCCAAAATATGTATATTGCTAAATCTAAAGCTATATATGATGTAGACTATAGAAAATATTTAGGTGATGAAACAAAAATTTTAAAATTTAATTTAGATAATGGAAAAATTAATTTTAAAGCTGAAGTAAATATAGCAGGAAAAATTAATAATCAATTCTCTATGGATGAAAATGAAAAAGGTGAATTTAGAGTAGCAACAACTATTGGAGATGTAGATTATAATATTAAGAAAAGTAAATCTACAAATAGTTTATTTATACTAGATGAAAATTTAAATGAAATAAGTAGATTAGATGGAATTGCACCAGGTGAAAAAATTTACTCTGTAAGATATACTGGTGATAAAGCTTATATGGTAACATTTTATGAAATGGATCCGTTATTTGTAATCGATTTAAGTGATAGCAAAAAACCTAAAATTTTGGGCGAATTAAAAATTCCAGGATATAGTTCTTATTTACACCCTTATGATGAAAACCATTTAATAGGATTTGGATATGATACTAAAGCAAATTATAATGGAACAGGTGTAGTTAGAGATGGATTAAAAATGTCAATGTTTGATATAACTGATTTTAAAAATCCGAAAGAAATGTTTACAATTAAAATAGGAGATAGCAGAACATATTCTGAATTAACATCTAATCATAAAGCATTGCTATTTTCTAAAGAAAAGAATTTTATTGCATTTCCAACAAGTGGATATGAAGGTGGAAGATATAAATCTAAAGCACAAGTATATAATATTGATTTAGAAAAAGGCTTTTCATTAAGAGGAGAGATAGAACATGACGGATTAAATTATATGAATCAAATAAAAAGAATTATTTATAGTAAAGATATTTTCTATACTTTGTCTCAAAGATTAATAAAAGCTACTGATATGAATTCATTAAAAGAAGTAACAAAAATAGATTTATAAAACTTAAAAATGTTGCCAAAGTTGCCAAAGGGACGGTTCCTTTGACAACATTTTTTTGACATTAACATAAATGAGTGGTATAATTAATGTAATGGCAATTCGGCCATGTTATGTCAGTGCTGGATACCAGCAGAAAGGAAGGCATTATGATGAAAAAACGGACAGCAGCGTTAATGGGAATGGCAACAGTAGCCGTAACGGTGATGTGTCTTGCCAATGTGATAGTTTTCGACAAGGAGACTATTCCAATGGCAGAACCGCCGAAAGAAGCAGTCATGAGTGTAGCCGATAGCGGTAAGACTTCAGAGGCAACTACATCTGATAGTCTTACTAAGACCACGACCAAAGTGACCACTACAACCACATCAACAACCACAGCCCTCACAGAGGTTTCATCTGGTTCTAAGGATGACGAAGAGCTTCCGGACACAGTTATCCCCAAAGACCAAACACCTGTGCCTCAGGATCAGTCTGCAGGTGCACCGAATCCTGTCGTTACAACGGTGACTATGCAGCAAGAATACGTACCTGAAACGGTAATGACAACAGCACCGGAGGTACCGCAGGAAGAAGTCGTTACAACGGTTTCAACAGAAATGACGACACCGACAACGACACCTACAACAACTTCAACTTCAACGACAACTCCGACAACAACAACCAGAATGGAGGTACAGTCTGAGCTGACAACGGTTCAGGAAAACTGGAATCCTCCCGATGAAGAAGAAACTACTTCATCTGAGAAGAAATTCTCAATTGATGCGGTAGAGAGATTCGTAGAGAAGATGAGTTCTGTAGGATATGATATCACATGGGACAAGTCGGAAACAATGGCTAATGGTATAGTTCTTTTCGGAGGCTACCCCATGGCAATGACAGATTCTAGCTACGATCTGGGTGATTTTGTGGACACTGATTACGGAGTAGCAATTGTGGTAGATAATACCGCAAATGAGCTTACTCTTGTAGTAGCTGACTGGTAATCTAGCGGAGAGCCCTGGACGTTATGTTCAAGGCTCTTTTCAATGTGTAGATAAAAAAATAAAGATAAAAATTGGATGATTGACTTTATAAGTTTTTTATGTTATAAAAAATATGATGCAAATTTTAGGAGGTAAATAAATGAAAAAAGGAGTATTAATAGGAATAATAGTAGTAGTAATAATAGCAGTAGTAGCAGCAGTATTCGTTATAAGAGGATTAGGAGAAGGACCAAAAGATAATGGTGGAAGCTCAAGTGAAATAACTGTAAGTGAAAGTATAAAAGGAAAGCAAAACGTATTTGAAACAATAAAATTAATTGAAACAGAAAATACAGTTGAAGAAATAAATGAAATCATTGGATTTGAAGGAGAATGTACTGATGAAGAAAATAAAACTTATAAATGGGAAATATCACAAGATACAAGTGTAAAAGTACAATATTCAAAAAACAATGATGCAACAATAGAAATATCATTTCCAAGTAAAAAAATTGCTAATGAAAATGTAGATTTTTCTAAATTTGAAGAAATAAAATCAGCAATGAATACATCTTCATCAATAACTTATGATGAAATAGTTCAAAAACTTGGAGGAGTTGAAGGAACACTAAAATATAAAGCAAAAGGAACTGTTAGATATGAATGGGATAGACCTGATGGAGGATATTTAACATGTACATTTAATTCTTCATCAATGAAATGTACTTTTGCATCAGGAAGATTTTAATTTTCTGTTTCTGGGGACGCGTTGATGTTTCTGGGGACGCGTTAAAAAAGCAGCTAATAACTAGGCTGCTTTTTTTCGCGTCCCTAAAAACAGATTTTAGGATTATATGTTTCTAGCCACATATTTACTTGTATTAAATAAGCCATAAGCTGTGGTCCAGTCATAAGTTGGCCAAACCATGGCCTTGAAAAAGCTGTTCCATCAGTATTTAAAATATCTAAAATATAGTTTCTGTTTAGTAAATTATTAATAGGGGCATTTTTGTTTTTCATAATATCTTCAAGCATTCCTTTAACTTTAGCTAAATAATTAGGGTTGTGGGTTTTGGGATAAGGAGATTTTTTTCTATCTACAATTTCAGAAGGCAAAAAATCACGACATACATATCGTAAAAGTCCTTTTTCACGCCCATGTAAAGCTTTTATTTCCCATGGTATATTCCAAACATATTCAGCTAAACGATAATCACAAAAAGGTACACGAAGTTCAAAACCATTGTACATAGCCATTCTGTCAGATCTATCTAAAAGTGTTTGCATAAACCAATTCAAAGTTAAATGAGAGATCTTTCTTTTTTGTGCAGTTTCTTTTGAATCAGAATCTAAAATTTCAACTTCATTTAGACTTTCATTATATCTAAAATCTATATAGTCTTTCAAATTAACTTTTGACGAAATAGAAGGATTCAATAATTTTTGTCTTTCAGAAATAGCAATAGACCACGGAAATGTATTACTTTTTAAAGCATCTTCTCTAAAAAACCAAGGATATCCACCAAAAATTTCATCTGCGCATTCGCCAGTAAGAGCAACTGTCATTTCTTTTTTTACATTTTTACAAAATAAAAGTAAGGAAGAATCAATATCAGCCATACCAGGAATGTCACGAGCAATCATTGCATCTTTTAAATAAGAAGCAAGTTCTGGAGTATCAATTACAATTTTATGATGATTTGTATGCAAATTATTAGTCATTAAACTAATATAATAGTTATCTGAATTAGGTTGAAAATCGCTTTTTACAAAATTTATATCATTATCTACATAATCAATTGAATAAGTGTCAAGAGGTGAAAGACTATTTTGTTTGCAATAATCAGAAGCAAATTTCGTAATAATACTAGAATCTAGTCCTCCAGAAAGGAAAGTACAAATTGGCATATCAGAAATAAGTTGTCTTGTAATAGAATCACTCAATAAATATTTAATATGCTCACACGTCTTTTCAAAACTATCTGTATGAGGTTTTGATTCTAATTTCCAATATCTTTTGGTAGTAAGTCCAGATTGATTATAAACTGCAAAATGTGCAGGTTTAAGTTCAAAAATATCTTTGAAAACGGTTATACCAGCAGTATGAGCTGGACCAATTCCAAACAGTTCACCTATTCCTTGTTCGTCAAGTCTTTTTTCTATACCTGGAAATTCAAATAAAGCTTTTATTTCTGATGCAAATACAAAAGTATTATTTGAAATAGTATAAAATAACGGTTTTACTCCAAATTGGTCACGGGCTAGGAATAATTCTTGAGTTTTTGTATTCCAAATGGCAAATGCAAAAATACCATTTAAGTAATTTACAACATTTTTCCCGAAGTGAATATAACTTTTTAATAATACTTCTGTATCTGAATGGCTATTAAATTCAAACCCATTTTCTTTTAAGATTTTTTTCAATTCTTTTGTATTATAAATTTGACCATTGTAGCAAATTACATATTCATTATAAGAAAAATTTTCTATCATAGGTTGTTTTCCACCGTTCTTTATCAATAACAATAAGTCTTTTGTGACCTAATCCAATATTTTCATTTATATAATAACCATCTTCATCAGGACCTCTTTTTGATAAAGTTTCGTTCATTTTATATAGAAATTCTCTATAATTATTTGAATTTTTTTTATAATTAACAAAACCAACAAATCCACACATAATAAACCTCCTAAATTAATTATTCATCATATTATATGCATTATAAATTCAAAGATTTAAATTTTAATAAAAAAAGTTAATTTTATGTGACTAGTAAATGAAAATGTCTCAAAAAAGTATTGTATTTGTAAATGAAAATGTCTCAAAAACTGAAGTTATTAACTTAACTTCTTTTTTTGCGTTTGTAAATAAAAATGTCTTATAATACCTTCATAGAATGGAGGTG
>JAFRDD010000083.1 GCA_017404025.1 Clostridia bacterium | reverse complement strand
TAATCCTTACAGTTGCAACGGTTGCAGAGGTTTTTAAAAAATGGCTTAAAAACTTCTATTTGTTATGCAGTTTTTTATCTAACAAAAAATTTAAAAAATTTTTCAGAAAAACTATTGACAATTAATAGTTAGTCTCTTTTTAAATATTCATTAGTGCATATATAAATGAAGCACTTGTTCCTACTAGCATTAAAAGAGCAAGAACTCCTGCCATTATTTTTATAAATATTTCTCCTCTTTCTCTATTTTTTTTATTTACTTTTTTTTCTGTAGTTTCGATATCTTTTTTCATAATATGTATCTTTCCTTTCTTTTTTCTATATATTATTATAGCACACCAAAATTTTATTTCAACATTTTTTTTAAAAAACCATAATTTTACAGTCTTCTTCGACATTTTAAGGCTTAACTCGTTTCTACTTACATGATTTTCAATATTGTATTAACTTTTTTAGTATTTTCTTTTGAAATCTTTACAATATCTAAAAATTCTTTTTTAGCTTCAATCATTTTCCCATTTGAATTAGAATGTATAACACCTAATACTTCGCCAATTTCTATTTTATCCCCAACTTTTTTATTTAGTATGATACCTACTTCATTTTGAATAGAATCTTCTTTTTTTATTCTTCCAGCTCCAAGGTAGCAAGCTAACTTTCCTATTTTTTCTGCATCTATTGAAGATATAAATCCTTTTTTATTTGATATTACTTGTTCTATGTATTTGGCTTTTTCAAATTTTTCTGTATTTTCAATATAAGAAATATCTCCCCCTTGATTTTCTACAAGTTCTAAAAACTTTTTATATGCTTCTCCATTTTCTAAATTCTTAATCATCTTATTTTTATTATTTTCTATATTGTCACCAAGACCTGCTAATTTTATCATATATGCCCCAAGTTCTAATACAACTTCTTTTACATCTTCTGAAATTTCTCCTCGTAAAGCATTTATAGCCTCAATTACTTCTAACGTATTTCCTACAGCATATCCCAATGGTTCATTCATATTGGTTAAAATACATATAGTTTCTCTATTTACTAATTTTCCTATTTTTATCATTTCATTTGCTAAAATTTCGGCATCACTTTGATTTTTCATAAAAGCTCCTGACCCAACAGTTACATCTAAAACAATCTTTTCTGCACCACTTGCAATTTTTTTACTCATAATACTAGATGCAATTAATGGCATACTTTCTACACAAGATATTGAACTTCTTAAGTTATATATTTTTTTATCTGCTGGAGCTAAATCCATTGTTTGAGAAATCATACTAATTCCATGTTTCCTTACATTATTTATAAAATCATTTATTTCTATATCTGTTTTATATCCTGGTATTGATTCTAGTTTATCTACTGTACCTCCAGTAAAGCCTAATCCTCTTCCTGACATTTTAGCTACTGGAACTCCCAAAGAAGCTACCAATGGTAACAAAATTAAAGAAACTTTATCTCCTACACCTCCTGTTGAATGTTTATCTACTATTATTTTATTTAAAGAAGATAAGTCTAATATTTCACCAGAATTCGCCATTGCCAATGTCAAATTAGTAATTTCTTCTTCTGTCATACCATTTAAAAAAATTGCCATTATGAATGAAGCTGCTTGATAGTCAGCTATTTTTCCACAAGTATAACCTTTTATAAAAAAATCTATCTCCTCCCTATTTAACTGTTTTTTATCTCTCTTCTTAGCAATTATCTCTAATATATTCATTTAACAATCTCCTATACAAATTTTTTTGTAAAACTTCTTCTATGTATTGGACAAAGACCATATTCCTTTATTGCAGCTATATGTTTTGCTGTTCCATAACCTTTATGATTTATAAATCCATATTGAGGATATACACTATCCCATTCTCTCATTATTCTATCTCTTGTAACTTTAGCAAGTATTGAAGCAGCTGCAATAGAATAACATTTAGCATCTCCTTTTATAATAGACTTATATGGTATACCGTCAGTATCAATTTTCTCTAATGCATCTACTATTATTAAATCTGGTCTAACATCTAATTCCTTTACACATGTAGTTAGTCCTTTTTTTGTTGCATTTAAAATATTAATTTTATCAATTTCATCATGTCCAATAATTGCTACAGAATAACTAATTGCTTCTTTAATTATTTCATCATATAATTTTTCTCTTTTTTTCTCAGAAACTTTTTTAGAATCATTTATACCTTCAATCATCGAATCTTCAGGCATTATAACACTTGCAACTACAACTGGACCTGCAAGAGGTCCACGCCCAGCTTCATCTATTCCCGCAATATAATTTTTACCATTACTATGTAATTCATTTTCAATATTTTTTAAATTTTCTAATCTCTCTATTTCTTTTTCTTTCATTATAAAACCCCATTATCATTGTTTTTCCTGTAATTCCGTTAATGAATAATATGTATTATTATCTTTGGTATATCCTTTAGAATTATAAACTTCTACTTTTTCGCCTTCAATATCATAATTAACAAAATAATATCCATTCTTTTCATTACTATTAATGTTTGTTATTCCCATCTTTTCAAAACTTTCTGCTGTTAACAAATATAAATATTCTTTATCTTCAACATGAAATCTTTCAATATCTTTTTGTAAATTTTCATAATCTTTAGAACCTATTTCATCTAAATATTTTTTTGCTTCTTGCCTAGTTTCGTCTGTTGGAATCGCTCCTAACTTGGTCTTTGCATTTTCACAATACTCTTTTGCTTTTGCATGTATTACTAACATATTTGTTTCTAAACTATCTAATCTTCGTACTTCTAATAAATTTTTAGAAGTAAATATTACAGTTCCTATCATTGCAAATAATAATATAATAATTATTATTAATGACTTTATAGTTACACCTTTTTCGCTTTTAAAATTCATTTCAACCATCCTTTTTTATTTATTATATATTCTAATAAATTTATTTTCAACAAATTTTACATATTTTTTCACAAAAAAGTCACAAAGATATTGTATTCTTATTTTAAATTGAGTTATTATATTAATAATTAATATTTGGGAGGTCTTTTTATGGAAGAAAATAATAATCATAATTTTAAAACTGTAAGTAACCAAACTAACTATGGCTACAATAGTTCAGAAAAAAAACAAACAAAAATTGGATTTGGAAAAAGTATCATATTACCATTTTTTAGTGGTATTTTAGGATGCTCTGTAGTTATTGGAACTTGCTTTGGTATACCAAGCATTAGAAATAATTTAATTTCAACACGTAATACTTCTTATGTAGAACGAAATAATACACCTAACATTACTGAAGGAACAGTTAGCCAAGTTTCTTTAACCAATTATTCAGATACAGCTGTTTATTCGGCAAATAAAATTTTACCATCAATCGTTGGCATACAAGTTGAATATACAGTTAATTCCCCTATATCATTTTTTAGTAATAGAACAGTTTCATCAAATGCAACAGCTTCAGGATCAGGTATTATAATTAGTGATGACGGATACATCTTAACAAATAATCATATCGTATCTACCTCTTCTTCAGAATCATATTATGAAGTATCAGAAGCAAACAAGGTAACTGTTACATTATATAATGATGATACTCAATACGAAGCTAAAATAATAGGAAAAGATGAACAGACAGATTTAGCAGTTATAAAAATTGAAAAAGAAGGTTTATCTAAAGCTGAATTTGCAGATTCAGATTCTATAAAAGTTGGTGAATTTGCTATGGCAGTTGGAAATCCATTAGGAATGCAAAGTAGCATAACTTGTGGTGTTATAAGCGCTATTAATAGAGAAGTTACAGATTCAGATGGAAAAAAATTCACTTTAATTCAAACTGATGCTGCTATTAACTCTGGCAACAGTGGTGGCGCACTAGTTAATAGTGAAGGAAAAGTAATTGGTATCAATACTCTAAAACTATCTGGAACCGGTATTGAAGGGATGGGATTTGCTATACCTATAAATTCAACAGAAGATATTACTTTACAATTAATTCAGTATAGTAAAGTAAAAAGACCTTATATTGGAATTTCTGGAATTGACTTGGACGAAAAAACAGCCAAAACTTATAATTTAGTTGTTGGAATATATGTAAAACGCGTTGAAGAATTTTCATCTGCAGAAAAAGCAGGATTAAAAGCAGGAGATGTAATTATAGAAGCTGATGGACAAAAAATCACAAAAATGGATGAATTAAATGAGATTAAATCAAAACATCAAATTGGAGAGGAAATAAAATTAAAAATAAATAGAGATAATAATGAAAAAGAAATTACATTAAAATTAGGAGAACAACCATAAAATTTTAAAAATTTCACTTTAATTTCACACAATGGACAAAAAACACTGTTATATTATATTTAAGGTTAGCAATAACCTTAAATAATAAAAAACATCCCCTTTTATTTTCAAAAGAAACCTTAAGATTTTATCATATCTTAAGGTTTCTTTATTTTTGCTAAACTCTTGACTATTCTTGCTTTTTAAGGTATTATATATTATGTATTATTATAGAAATGAGGAATTAATATATGTTATGTTCAGAATGTAAAAAAAATCCAGCTATACTTTTTTATGAAAAATTAGATAATGGCAAAAAAACTATGGAAGGTTTATGTTTTGACTGTGCAAATAAAAAAGGACTTAATCCAATGGAAACATTGGCTAACCAACAAAATATTTTGCAAAATAATAAACTTAATATGAATGATATGTCAAAACAACTTGAAAATATTTTTAAAAATTTAGCTGAAAATATAAATTTAGAAGATATTGAAAATTTAGAAGGAGCAATCACTTTTGGTACTGAAGATTCAGAAGATTTTGATGAAGAAAATGGTCCAAAAATTGCAGGAGCCGCTATTCCATTAGGCTCAATATTTTCTAATATGGTAGAACAACAATCTTCTTCACAAGATGAAAATTCAAATGGAAGAAAAAAAGTAAAAGTAGAAAAAAAGAAAAGTCAAAAAAATAATGGTAAAAAGAAAAAATATTTAGATACTTATGGAACCAATTTAACACAAAAAGCTTTAAATAACGAACTAGATATTGTAATTGGTCGTGACAGAGAAATACAAAGAATGATACAAATACTAAATCGTCGTTCAAAAAATAACCCTTGTCTTATTGGAGAACCTGGAGTTGGAAAAACAGCTATTGCTCAAGGACTAGCAATAAAAATTGCTAATCAAAATGTTCCTGCCAAATTATTAAATAAAGAAGTATATCTTTTAGATATGACTGCTGTCATAGCTGGTACACAATTTAGAGGTCAATTTGAATCAAGAATGAAAGGCATTATAGATGAATGCAAAAATTATGGAAATATAATACTAGTAATTGATGAAATTCACAATATTATTGGTGCTGGTGATGGTGAACATTCTATGAATGCAGCAAATATTTTAAAACCCGCACTTTCTAATGGAGAAATTCAATTAATTGGTACTACAACATTAAAAGAATATAGAAAATATATAGAAAAAGATTCTGCCCTAGAACGTAGATTTCAACAAATTTTAGTAGAAGAACCAACTATAGATGACTCTGTAAAAATCTTAGAAGGAATTAAAAAATATTACGAAGAATATCATAAAGTAAAAATATCAAATGATGTAATAAAACAAACTGTTATACTGTCTGAAAAATATATACATGACAGATTTTTACCAGATAAAGCAATTGATATATTAGATGAAGCATGTTCTAGGATCAACTTAGAAAACAAAGATTTATTTAAATTAGAAATTTTAAAACAGGAATTAAAAAATGTTCAAGAGCAAAAAGAAGAAGCTGCTACTGCTGATTCAACAGAAGATTACCAAAAAGCAGCTGATTTAAAAACAAGAGAATGTCAACTAATAGAACAAATTGATAATTTAAATAATAAATTAAAATTAAAAAGTATTACTATACAAGACATTGCAAAAGTAATAGAAAACTGGACTAAAATTCCTGTAACAAAAATTACAGAAGCCGAAACTCAAAAACTTTTAAACCTCGAAAACAATTTGCATAAACGTGTTATTGGTCAAAATGATGCTGTTTCAAGTGTTTCCAGAGCTATACGAAGAAACCGTGCAGGTTTAAAAAGCACAAAAAGGCCACCTTCATTTATATTTGTTGGTCCTACAGGTGTTGGAAAAACAGAGCTTGCAAAAAGCTTAGCTTATGAAATGTTTGGTTCAGAAGATGCTATTATAAGAGTCGATATGTCAGAATATATGGAATCACATTCTACATCAAAATTAATTGGTGCACCCCCAGGATATGTAGGATATGATGATGCTGGTCAACTTACAGAAAAAGTTAAAAGAAAACCTTATTCAATAGTTCTTTTAGACGAAATTGAAAAAGCTCATCCCGATGTATTTAATATACTTTTGCAAGTGCTAGATGACGGAAAACTAACAGATTCCCAAGGAAACACTGTTAACTTTTCTAATACAATTATTATAATGACATCTAATGCTGGTTCAAATTTAAATACAAATTCTATAGGATTCGCAAAACAGACTGTTGATAAAGGAAAAATCATTGACAGTTTAAAAGATGTATTTAGACCAGAATTTTTAAATAGAATTGACGAAATAATATCTTTTAATTCATTGACAGAGCAAGAATTATTACAAATAGTTGATTTAATGCTTAATGACACACAAGCAGCACTAAAAGATAAAGATATTAAAATGGACATTACAAATAATGCCAAACTATTTATATTAGAAAAAGGAACTAATATTAAATTTGGTGCAAGACCTTTAAGAAGAGCTATTCAAAGATATTTAGAAGATGAACTTTCTGAAATGATTTTAAAAAGAGAACTTATAGATGGACAAAATGTTTTGGTTGATTTAAATAAAGAAAAAAACGAATTAAATTTTGAAGTTAATTAGTAGTAAAGTATGGAGGATTTATGTTCAAGCAAATACCAAATATATTAACAATTATTAGATTTTTGTTAATACCTATTATTTTATTTTATATTTTTACAGGAAATTATTTAATTGCTTTTGTTATATTTACAATCTCTGGAATTACAGATATTGCTGATGGATTTATAGCAAGAAAATATAACCTTGTATCCAATTTTGGAAAATTAATGGATCCACTAGCAGATAAGCTAACACAAATTTCAGTTTTATTTTCTCTTACAATTGTAAAAATAATTCCTGTTTGGATAGTTGTAATAGTAATAATAAAAGAAATAATTATGGTTAGTGGTGCTTCTTTCCTTTATGGAAAAGACGTTGTTGTTTATAGTAGATGGTATGGAAAGCTTGCGACAGTATTATTTTACATTGCCATTGTATTTTCTCTATTAGAAAAGCAATTAAGTTTATCAGGAACTTTAGGCTTTATTGACTTAATCTTATATTGTCTTGCTTTAATAACAACAATATTTGCTTTAATTATGTATATATATACACTGCATAATAAAGGCTTTATTAATAAAGATGATCTAAATAAAAATGTGACTGTAGATAAAAAATAAAAACCCCAAAAAAAGAGAAAAAAAGGGACAGGAAAAAAAAAAGGGACAGGGAAAAAAAAGGGACAGGTACCAAAAACAGATTTAAAAAATCTGTTTTTGGTACCTGTCCCTTTTTTTTCTCTTTTCTTTGCCCACACTTTTTTCCATTTTTTTGGTTTTATTTTTATTCAAAATCCTCTATAATTTTGTTTAATTCTTGCTTTCCAATAATTTTTAACCCTTTTTTTATATTTATCTTATCAGATTCAGTTAAATAATCTATCGCAATATTAGTCTTTTCATACTCTACTTCATTATTATTATCATCTAATTTATATATTACAATAAAACCATTTTTTTCTCTTAATATATATTCTTCTTCTTTCCTACTCATTGTAGCAATTGAATCTAAAGATTCTTTCTCTTCTTTATTATTTTTTAAATCAGCTAATGATTTATCATATATATATTCATCTGTACACTCATCTTCTATTATCTCAGATATTTCTGTCACTTTATTTTCTTGTTTTGCTATATTAGTTTGATTTTTTAAATATATTAAAATCCCTAAAAAAAGAGCTATTATTATAGAAGTACTTATTAATATTATAATTGTAACTTTTTTCAATATTCTTCCCCCTTTTTTTATTTTTAATATTTCCATATTTTTTATATTTATACTTTTTTCGTAATTATATGAAAAAAATATAGACATTTTTTCCACTTTCCTATATAATACTTTTGAGGTGATTGCAAATGATTATTAATGATAGTGAAAAATTTGAAAATTCTATAGAAACTGAAAGAAAAATCTTAGATTATAATTTAAAATCTCAAGAGAATTTAAAAAACATTATTTTAAATTATATGAAAAATTTTAGTGATTCGAGCAGTAATATTAATTTATCTTCAGCAGATCAAATTACTATATTTATCGAAAATTTAAAAAATTCATTATCATTATGTAACAACAACATTATTCAATTTGAAAACTTCCAAAATAATTTGAATAATATAGATTCTCTTTTTAAAAATAATGATAAAGATTTGGATAATAAAATAAATGACTTTAACGAAAAATATAATATTTCAAACCAATTAGTCTTAGAGAACACTATAAAAATTGAAGATTGCTTAAATGATATTTCAAAAAAATCAGAGTTAAAATTTTCTACTGGAACTATGCAAATCCAAAATGATACATCAAAAATTACTTTTCCTGAAGAAAACTCTGTAGTAAATAATTTAAAAATATCTGAAAATACAGATAATAACACATCTTCACAAATTTTTAGTGAATTTAATTATAATACAAATACTTATAAAGAAAATACTTTAGTAGTTTCTGAAACTTCTCAAAATGTTACTTTACCATATAACCTTTCAGATTTAAACGAAATATTAAAAAATGAACCAAAAAAATATTCTTCAATTGATGAAGTAATTACAAAAAAATACACCTTGCCTTTAAAAAACTTTAAAAATCCTTCTGTTTCTAGATTCAAACAAGGATTTAAATTAATGAGAGAAAAAGAACATAGCTCTTTTAAACAAGCATTTGATTTAGGCATGGAACTTGTATTTGATTCTAATTTACATCCAGCGATAATACCCGCATGTAAAAATTTAGAGGATTTAGATAAATATTTATATTGTCTAGAAAAAAAACAAACAGATAAATTTGATTGTTTTAACATTGTCTTTGAATGTCCACCTTCTGCAAAATAGAAAAAAGAATAAATTGTGACTGTTTAATAAATAATCTCAATTTATTCTTTCTTTTTTATTTTGAACACCAATAAACTCGATATAATAAAGATAAAAATACTCTTGTATCTTTTAAAATATTTTGTTCATGCAAAGGTTTACTTTTATCATATATAAATTCATTGTTATTTTTATTTTCATTTATAATATTTATTAACTTTTTAGGTAACTTATTAGTATAATCTACTGGCATATTTTTCAATATTTCGCTGATTTCAAAAAAACAATGTCCCATTTTATTATCTTTCTTCCTTTCCTTTATCTTTAATTCTTTCTACAAAGCCTTTTAACTTTGAGAAAAATCCTTTTCTTTCTTCTTCTTTTACACTACCGTCTATTATTTTTAAAGATTTATTTATTTCTTTTTGCTTAATTGGATTTGCTCCTAAAACTTTCCCTTTTTCAGTTTGTAAATCAAAAACTTGGTTTTTAGTTATCTCGTCTTTTCCAATCAGATTGTACTGTAAATAAAATGGTTCTTTTTCCCTATTTTTATTATCTAAATTAATATAAATAATTTCATTTGGACTCTCCTCATTTCTTGCAGCTTCTAAATAAATTGTATCTAAAATATTTACTTTTTCTAAAGTAATATCAGAAATTTTTACTTTCTTTTTTTTAAGAGAACTGTCAACTTCTTTTATAATTTCATCAAACAGTTGCTCTTCTAATCCTTCTACTGTTTTTGCTTTATAATTATTGAAAATCCTTTTTTGTTTTCTACTAAATTTACTATCATCTATAAATGAAATTTCTCTTTTAGATTCTACACCATCTTTTTTATTCACTTCTATTGATTTCTTTCTCGCCATAGCTTTTATTTTTACTAATTGACTTAATCTAACAGCAACATTTCTATATTCATTGTTACTCTTTATATTTCCTAATATTTTACATATTCCTCTTAGGTTATTTGCTATATCATACTCAACAAACTCGGGAATGAAATCTGACATTTTTTCATAATCTTCTATTCTAGGAAATCCTATTGTACATTCAAATATTCCAGCTACAAATGCTTTTCTTGAGCATCCTAATTCTCCAGCATCACTGAATCTTCTTTTTATAGAAGAAATTAAATCAACTTCTGCATTTTTTGATAATTTATTATATATATCAGTAAACCCATCATAATTATATAGTTTTAATCCCGATTTTTCTGCCCACTCTTTTACTTTCATAATACTATTAATTTCACTGTTCATTTAATTTAATCCTCCAAAATTTTATGTGTTACTTATTTTATCATACTTTTAGTCATTTTTCAACAAATATTCTTCCTTTACTATCTATTTTGAGCATTATTTCTCCCATTTTATCAGTTCTATATATCTTGCATCCGAACATTTTCAAATCTTTTTAAAATTTCAGCATTTGGATGTCCAAATTTATTATTCTCTCCAACTCCTATTAATGAAATCTTAGGTTTAACTGCATCTATAAATTCTTGGGTTGATGATGTTTTTGAACCATGATGAGCTACCTTTAAAATTGTTGAATTTAATATTTGTAAATTATTTTTGTATTCCTCTAATATTTGCTTTTCTGCAATTTCCTCTATATCTCCAGTTAAAAGCATTGAAAATTGTTTATAACTAAACCTACAAACAATAGAATTATTGTTTAATGCATTTTCAGTAATTAAATGTTCTTTATTAGGCCATAAAATATCCAGATACAAATCATTTTCAATTTTTATTCTATCTTCCTTTCCAACTATAACTACTCTAATTGTCTTATCTTTTACTATTTCTTTAAATCTTTCATAATTTTCACATTCTTCTATTTGTTTAGATATAATTACTGTTCCTACTTTTAATTCTTCCATAATAGATAAAATTCCGTCCGTATATGATCTGTATCAAAATGTGAAATTAATATATAATCAATACTAGTATAGCCTCTACTTAATATATATGGTAATAATATTTTTTTCCCAACGTCAAAATTCTCTTGTCCACCTCCATCTATTAATATTGTTTTATTTGTTGGAGTAACAATAAAAGTCGAATCACCTTGTCCAACATCTATAAAAAATATTTTTAAATCTTTAGGAATTAAATTGTACAAAATAGAAAACAATAAAATCAAACCTAACATCCACTTCAAAATTTTCTTTTTAGGCTTTATCTTATACCTTATAAGTGCTATTATATTTCTTATTCTTTGTATCGTTTGATTTTTAGGAATTTGATATTCATAAATTATGAATCTTATTTGAACATACATAATTATAATAAAATACAACACAATTATAAAAAAATTGGGAATTGCTAAATAAAATTTGGAAAAAGGCAGAAAATTAATATTTGAAATGAATATTAAAATTTTAATTAAAATTTTTAGTGAAAAAGCAACTATACTTGAAATCTTAAAATTGATAATTAATGTAAAAAAATATATAATCCCAATAAGTATGATTGGTCCAATAATGATACTTGCTAATAAATTTGTAAATATAAAATATATTCCTATAGTGCCACTATTTAAAATTGAAATTGGAAATACAAAAATTTGAGCTGATAATATAATTGAAATTGCTTTACCAAATTTATTATCGAGCAAACTTTTATTATATTTATTTTTTATAGATTTCAATATTTTATAAATTGTTTTATTAAATAAAATAATTCCTAATGTTCCCGAATATGAAAATTGAAAACCTAAATCAAAAATTATAAATGGATTAAATATTAATAAAATAAATGCAGATAAAGATATATTTGTTATTGTATCACTTTTACTATATAATAATCTAGAACAGATTGTCAATATTCCCATTATACTAGCTCTGACAAGTGACGGCGAAAATCCAATAAAAATCATATACAATATAATTATAAATATTGTAATATAATTACTTTTTCTATAACCTATCAACTTCTTTAAAACAAAATTTGCACTTATAATTATATATGATATATGCATACCTGATATAGCTAAAATATGTGAAAGATTACTTATTTTAAAACTTTCAACAATTTCTTCATCTATTTTTTCATTTTCACCTAATATAATTCCTAATAAAATGTCTTTTTCTCCACTATTCCAATTCTCATTAATTTTTTCTTTTAAAAATATTTTTATTTCATTACACTTTTTTAATATTTTAAAGTAATTGTTTTTTTCTATTATTTCTATGTCTTTCACTTTTATGCTTCCATATACATTTTTACTTTTTAGATATTTGCTATAATCGAATCCTCTGTAATTTCTTTGTATTTCTGGTTTTTTGTATTTTCCTTTTAAATATACTTTATCTCCATAATCTAAATTAATTTTTTTATCAACATATACATATATATACTTATTTGTACTTTTTAGTGTATATAAATTATAATAATTTTTTTCATTTTTTGAACTTATAATAGTTCCTACAATATCTATTTTCTCATCTCTACTGTAAAATTTTTCATACTGATTATTAAGTTCAATCACAACAATATTTGAAATTATCGACATTATAATTATTAGAATAAGACTTTTTTTATTAATATATAACTTTAAATATCTAAAATAACGTTTTAATGATAAAATTTTAAATTTCTTTTTTCGAATAAAAGTTTTTTCAATAATAAACTGACATACAATTATAGTTAACCAAAAAGGGAATATACTTTTATTGTATATCCCCCATATTATACCTATTAAATACCCTATAATTGCAATTACAATTGGTCTTTTCATATTCCTCCTAGAGTTTATAAATTACAATTAATATATTCTTCTTGCCCCTACATAATTTGTTTTATAATATCCACTTGTTAATGTGTCTATTGTTACTCCTCTATCTCTATTAGCAGCATGTATAAATGATCCACCACCTATATAAATTCCTACATGGTTTATTCCTGATTTTCCAAACATTACTAGGTCTCCTATTTGTAAATCACTTACAGATGTTCCATTACTATATTGCGCAGCAGCAGTTCTATTTAAAGAAACCCCGAAATTGTTATAAACATATTGTGTAAATCCTGAACAATCAAATCCATTAGGAGACGTTCCACCATATACATAATTGCATCCTAAAAATTTTTTTGCATATTCTACAACAGCTTCTCCTTGACTGCTACTAGCTGAAGATGTAGATACAGATGCTGTATTATCTTCGCTGTCATCATCATCTTCATCATCATCTTCTTCTCTTCTTATTGTTTCATTACTTCTTGATGTTGCAGTTTGTGTATCAGATAACAGTCTAGTTGCTATGTATCCAGTAACCCCATTAACTTCTACTTTACTCCAACCATCACTTTCACTTAAAACTGTTACCTCAGTATTTATTGTAATACTTTTTACAACATCACTTGTAGTATTCGCTTTTTCTCTAATATTAGCTGCAGATGTAGAAACATATTTTTTAGTATTTCTTACTTCATTTTTATTTGTCTCTTCTTTATTTTCTTCTTCTTTGTTTGTGTCTTCTTTATTTTCGTCTACTTTTTCTTCCTCTTTTTCAGTTGCTTCACCATCTACTACTGTTTCTTCTGTTTTTTCAAATTCTATTTTATAGACATTAATCCATCCATTTGCACTAGTGTTTTCAATATATGCCCAGTTATTTTTTATATCTAAAACTTTTACATTTTCATTAGATTTTAATGTACTAATTGTTTTGGCTTGTATTAATGGTAATATTTTTATTTCTGATTCTTCTTTTATTTTATAACTTCCAAGTTTAATTTCTTCTTTTTCTATTGCTGTTGAATTATTAACTACTTCAGCTTTATCATTTGCTTGTTCTGTTTCATCATTTTTATCTTCTTTTTTATCTTGAGAATCTTCTGTATTATTTGGTTGTTCTTCTTTTTTATTTTCCTCTTGAGTTGCTGATTCATTGTTTTCGGTATTAGTTACATTTTTTATATTTTCAGAATCATCTGGTAATTTTATTAAATCTTTTCGTAAATATCCTTCTATTGTTTTATATTTTACTTTATACCATTCACCATTTTGCTCTAAAACATCAACATATTCATCTTCTGAAATTTGCTCTACTATTGTAGAATCAGAATCTGCTTTTGCTCTTAAATTTGCTGTTTCTACAACAACAATTGCTTTATTGGCTGCAATAACTTTTGTATTTAAACTTAATAAAAATACAACTAAAATAGATATTGCAAATAGAATATTTTTTATATTCTTTATTTTCTTCATTTTAACAAACTCCTTATAAATACTTTTCTACTAAAGGTATTAATTGTTTTTTTCTAGAAACTACACCTTCTAAAAATGCAGTATTGTTTTCTAATTTGCAACTTTTTTCTATTATGTCTATTCTGTTTCCTAATGCTATAATTTCTGAATTACTATTTAATATATCTGTAATTGCTAATACAAATAAATCTAAACCTTTTTTTGTAATTTCATTTTTTATTGCTTCTTCTAATTTTTCTTGTCTTTTTAGCACATCTTCTATACTAACTGTATTTACTTGTGCTATTACATATTTTACTCCTTTAGAATCAAGATTTTTAGCATCTAAATTAACTAATTCTTCTTCAGAAAAATCATCTAAATCTGTTCCTGCTTTTAGCATTTCTAATCCATATTCTTCTAAATTTATATTAGCTATTTTTGCTAATTCGTTAGCAGCTTTTACATCATGTTCTGTACATGTTGGTGATTTAAATAATAGTGTATCAGATACTATTGCACTTAACATTAATACAGCTTCTTTTCTTTCTATTTGAATTCCTTTTTGTACAAAATCTTTATAAAGAATTGTTGATGTACATCCATATGGTCTTGCTGTATAATATAGAGGTTCTTTTGTTTCAAAATTAGATATTCTGTGATGATCTATTACTCCTAAAATTTTTGCATTTTCTATACCTTCAGCACTTTGCCCAAATTCATTATGATCAACTAATATTACTTCTTGACCTTCTTCTACTCTTTCAATTAATTCTGGTGCTTCAATTCCTAGATAATTTAGTACATATTGAGTTTCTTTATTTACATTTCCTAATCTAACTGCTTTTGTGTTATTTTTTCCATCTTTTTCACTTAATATTTGTTTAACTAATGCTGAACAAATTGTATCTGTATCTGGATTTTTATGTCCAAAAATTAATATTTCATTTTCCATTTCTTTTTCTCCTTTTTTTATTTCATATAGTATATTTATAAATTTGCTATTTGTCAATATTTTTCACCAAAATTTCACATAATTCCTCTTTTGAAAAATTATATTTTTTATTGCAGAAATGACAAACTAGTTCTGCTTTTCCATCTTGCTCAATAATTTCTTGTAGATCTTTTTTTCCTATAGCCACCAATGCTTTTGCCATATTGTCTTTTGAGCAATCGCATTTATATTCAGGTATTATGTTGTCTTGAATTACTTTTACATCTTTGTCACCTGTAACTTTTATTGCTATTTCTTTTAAACTTAATTTTTCATCTAGCATTTTTGATATTGCTCCTGCCTTAAATATTGATTGTTCTAATTTAAAAATCTCTTCTTCAGTTGCATCTGGCATTGGGGTTATTAAGTATCCTCCACTTTCTTTAACTCCATTTTTATCTACCAAAACTCCTAATGCAACAGCTGACGGTTTTTGTTCAGAATCTCTAAAATAATTTGCAAAATCTTCAGCTATTTCCCCTGAAACTAGTGGACATATTCCTACATAAGGGTCTTTAAGTCCTATATCCTTTATTATATTTATGTACCCATTTGTTCCTACTGCCCCACCTACATCTAACTTTTTAAATTCATTTAGTGGTATATCTACATGTGGTTCTGATACATATCCTTTTAATTCTGGAACATTATTTGTTGTTACGAGCATTGTTCCTATTGGTCCATTTCCATTGATTTTTACAGTTAATTTATTCTTTTCACTTTTCATTTCATTTCCCATAATAGCAGTTATTGTAAGTAATCTACCAAAAGCCGCTGTTACTACTGGACTTAAATCGTGTATCTTCCTTGCTTCTTCAACTAGTTCTTTTGTATTTGCACATATAACTGATACTTTACCATTATATGCTAAAAATTTTATAATTTTGTCTTGCATATTATTACCACCTTTTCAACCACTATATTATACCATTCTTTCCATGTAATTGCAAATTTGGCATACATATAATTTATTCTTTTTCCATTCCTTTTTCTTCTATTTTTTCTTCAAAAATCAAATTTTTACTTTTAAAATATTTAACCATTTCTATACATCTTTTTAATACAACAGAATCTTTTCCATATCTACTTTCTATATCTTTCAATCTATTTGTAAAACCAACATCTTGGCCATATTTATCAATTTGCATATCAGCACAATTTAAAATATCTAAATATAGCGAATTGTATTCGTTTGTTATTTTTCCATGATAGTAGACTTCTTTCCAGTATTTGAATCCGTTTTTTCTTAAGAGTTCTCCACCTACAATATTGTGATTTTCACCATTTATAGTATATTCATAACCTATATCGTGATTTAACCCCAAAACAAATAAATCTTTCAATTCTTCTTCACTTAACCCTCTTTTTTTGCCTATTTCAACCATTTTTTTACCTACAGCATACGAATGATTTAATCTATCTTTATCCATCATATCCTATTCCTCCTATAATATAAAAAGATGATTTTGGGACGCGTCCCCAAAATCACCAAAAATTATTCATGTGTTTCAAACATATCTTTTCCTTCTCCACATACAGGACAAACCCAATCTTTTGGTAAATCATTAAATGATGTTCCTGGCTTTATTCCAGCTTTTTCATTCCCATATTTAGGATTGTATATATATTTACATTCAACGCATTCATACATTTTATTATCTAATTCATTTTCTCTTTCAAAATTTTTATATCCTAATGCAATAGCTACAATTACCATTAATAAAAATGATAATGCTTTCCATATTCCACTGTCAAACAAAATTACTGCAAACATTCCAAAAGCAGCACTTATTCCATATAAAATTAAAACTGCTTGTTTTTGGCTAAATCCTCTTCTTACTAATCTATGATGCAAATGTCCATTATCTGCCTTAAAAACTCCTTTAATAGATTTTGTTTTTACTATTCTTCTTACAATAGCCCAAATAGTATCAAATATTGGAAGTCCTAAAACTATCAGTGGTAATACTATTACTACAGCTGTATATGTTTTTGCAATTCCAAGTATTGATATAATTGATAGCGAAAATCCTAAAAAATTAGAACCCGTGTCCCCTATAAATGTTTTGGCTGGTGCAAAATTAAATGGAATAAATCCTACTAATGCTCCAGCTAATGCTGTTATTAATAATATTGCAATCATTGGTGATCCGTTTAATACAAATATTATTAATAATGAAATCGCTGATATTACAGATATTCCAGATGATAATCCATCTAATCCGTCTATTAAATTTATTGCATTTGTAATTCCAACTATCCATCCTATCGTTAAAATTATTGAAAACCATTCATGTAATTCTGGTGTAGCTAAAAATGGAATTGTAATTTCATCAATTCGAATTCCAAAAGAAACAACCACAATTGCTGCCAAAAGTTGCCCTGTAAGTTTTGCAATTGGTTTTATTGTTTTCATATCATCTATTATACATGTAATTGCTATTATTATTATCCCTAAGAACATTCCTATCAATTTCTGTCCATATAATTCTTCTCCAAACAAATCTAATGTTCCTTCTATATTCATTATAATAATTAAATATATAATAGATACCAAAAATCCCAAAATAACGGCTGGTCCCCCGAATTTTGGCATTTCTTTATTATGCATTCTCCTACTTTCTGTTTCTTTGCTAACCGCTCCAATTTTTTTAGCAACTTTTATGGTATATGGAGTTGCCATAAATGCTACTATAAATGCTAGTATAAAAGCTATAGCTATATCTCCCCACATAGATTTTCCTCCGATTTTTATTTCATATTTTTATTTTCTATTTCTTCTATCATTTTTAATCTTTCACTATGTCTTCCTTCTGAAAATTGTGCTCCAAACCATGCTCTTAAAATTGCAACTGCTTCTGAAACATTTATATACCTTCCTGGAAGAGCAATAATATTTGCATCGTTGTGTTCTTTTAAAAATCTAGCAACATCTTCATTCCAACAAGATGCGCATCTAATTCCTTTAAACTTATTTGCAACTATTGTCATTCCAAAACCAGTCCCACATATTAAAATTCCTTTATCACATTCTTTATTTTGAACTGATTTTGCAACAGCCATTGCATAAATTGGATAATCTGTTCTTTCATCAGATTCACATCCAAAATCCTTATATTCAATTTCTTTTTCATCTAAATATTTTTTTATTTCTTCTTTTAATTTAAAACCACCATGGTCAGAACCTATTGCAATCATATAAATCCCTCCATTTCCATTACAATATATCATAACTAACTTTATTTTACAATATTTTTCCTTAAATTACTTGCCAAAACACAAAAAATATGTTAAAATAGCATATGTTATAGTTTAATTAGACTAAGAGGAGGTGCCTATAAGATATGCCAAATATTAAATCAGCTAAAAAAAGAGTTAAAGTAATTGAAAAGAAAACTTTAAGAAATAATATGATAAAATCTGGTTACAAATCAGCTGTTAGAAAATTTGAAGAAGCTATTGAAGCTGGAAATATTGAAGAAGCTAAAACATTA
Source organism: Clostridia bacterium (assembly GCA_017404025.1). Taxonomy (GTDB): domain Bacteria; phylum Bacillota; class Clostridia; order TANB77; family CAG-508; genus CAG-269. Next base: position 5,574 of record JAFRDD010000083.1, on the reverse strand, counting down.
TTTGTAGATGCTACTAAAAAAATTGACCAAGCTTGCACAAAAGGCGTTATTGTTAAAAATACAGCAGCTAGAAAAAAATCTAGTTTATCAAAAAAATTAAATGCAGCTATTGCTTAAGTCAAAATAAAAATTATGCATAGTTTTTATTAAAAAAACACATTAGAATTATCTAATGTGTTTTTTAGCTGATTTATAAGCATATTTTTTTGTATTTGTCCCCTAAAAATCTTCTGCATAGTTTTTCCATTGTTTTTATCTATTTTTAGTGCTAACATTAAAATAGAATTATATTTTTAGAGGTGGATTATGCAAAAAAAATTATTAAAAAATATTTTAAATAGCTCAAAAAATTTAGAAAAAATTACATATAAGATAATGAAAAATGGATTTAAATTTTGCTTTTTTCTTTGTATAATATCTACATTAATCTTATCACTTTACAATAGTACATACTCTTTAAATGCATATAACATTGGTATATCGTTATTTAAACTTAGTATTTATTTTACAGTAGAATTCATTATTTGTGGTTTTATCGTTGATAGTATTAAAAAGAAGCTAATTTGATATTATGTAATTATGAAAAAACAGACATTTTCTTATAATAAGGTCAAAAAATTTTTCAATTTTAAGAAGAAAACACTTGACTTCGGTCAGGTGTTTTTCGTTCTCTTTAATATTTTATATTTTATTTTTTCAATTCTTCTAAAAACATTTTGTTAAGCATTTGAGGATTTGCTTTTCCTTTAGTCTCTTTCATAGCTTGTCCTACTAAAAATCCTAGAGCTCTATCCTTTCCTGCTTTATAATCTGCAATTGATTGTGGATTTGCTTCTAATATTTTGATAACTACTTCTTTTATAGCTCCTTCGTCAGAAATTTGTATCCATCCTTTTTCTTTAATTATCTCTTCTGGGTCTCTTGGATTTTCAAATAATTCTGTTACTACTTTTTTACCTATGCTTGAGCTAATTGTTCCTTTATCAATTAATATAACCAGTTTTCCAAGTTGTTTGCTGTCAAATGGAATTTCTATTGGTTCCATTTCTGTTTCGTTTAAAATTCTAGATATATCTGATATAATCCAGTTATTTACTGCTTTTGGATTATTGCAAACTTTAATTGCTCCTTCAAATAAATCAGATAAATATTTTGATGATGTTATGATATTTGCATCTTTTTCAGATAAATTATATTCTTCTAAATATCTTTGTTTTCTACTTTCTGGAAGTTCTGGCAGGCTCTCTTTTACATTTTGTATATATTCTTCTGAAAGATTTATTGCAACTAAATCTGGATCTGGAAAATATCTGTAATCTTGTGCATCTTCTTTATCTCTCATTGAAAATGTTTTTCCAGATACATCATCCCATCTTAATGTTTCTTGATATATTTTACCACCATTTTCAATTACTTCTATTTGTCTATCTATTTCATATTCAATTGCTCTTGTTATACTTCTAAAAGAATCCATACCTTTCATTTCTGTACGAGTTCCATATGGTGTCCCTGGCTTATGAACAGATACATTTATATCTGCTCTAAAAGATGCTTCTTGCATTTTACAATCTGACACTTCAATATATTCAAATATTGATTTTAATTTTTTCAAATAAGCGTCCGCTTCTGCTGCACTTCTCATATCTGGCCTAGATACTGTTTCAATTAATGGTACCCCTGCTCTGTTTAAATCTAACAGTGAACCACCACCAAAGTCATCATGATTTAATTTTCCAGTATCTTCTTCTATATGAATTCTTTCGATTCCTATTTTTTTCTTTCCTTCAGCTGTTTCTATTTCTACATATCCGTTCATGCAAAGAGGCTTATCATATTGAGATATCTGATAAGATTTTGGTAAATCTGGATAAAAATAATTTTTTCTATCATTTTTGCTATCTCTTGAAATCTCACAATTCGTTGCTAAACCTGCTTTAACAGCATATTCAACAACTCTTTCATTTAGTACGGGTAGTGTTCCTGGCATTGCCATACATATTGGACAAACTTGAGTATTAGGTGCTGCCCCAAATGTTGTTGGACATGAACAAAATATTTTTGTTTTTGTTGATAATTCTGCGTGAACTTCTATTCCTATTACTACTTCATAATCTTCTCTTGGCATTAATTAGCGCCTCCTTTAAACTCTGGTTTGTATTTTTTTCTAAATTCAATTGCTTGTTCAAATGTGTATGCTGCATTTAATATTGTTTCTTCTTGGAATTTATTTCCTATTAATTGCATACCAATTGGCATACCACATTTATCTACACCACATGGAATTGATATTCCTGGTAATCCTGCAACATTTACAGAAACTGTATATATATCTGCTAAATACATTTCTAAGGGATTATTTGATTTTTCTCCTATATTAAATGCTACAACCGGAGATGTTGGAGTTAAAATAGCATCATAATCTTCAAATATCTTGCTAAACTTATTCATAACTAAAGTACGAGCTTGTTGTGCTTTTTTGTAATAAGCATCATAATATCCTGAAGAAAGCACATATGTTCCTAATATAATTCTTCTTTTAACTTCGTCACCAAATCCCTCACTTCTTGATTTAATAAATATTTCATTTAGCTCTTTTGCACTTTCTGATCTATGTCCATAACGAATTCCATCAAATCTTCCTAAATTTGAACTTGCCTCAGCACATGCAACTATATAATATGCAGCAAGTGAAAATTCAGCTATATCTAATGAAACTTCTTCAACAATTGCTCCTAGTTCTCTATATTTCTCTATCGCTTCTTCTAATTTTGCTTTAACTTCTTCATTTAAACCTTTTCCATAAAATTCTTTTGGTACTCCTATTTTTAATCCTTTTACATCATTTTTTAAGCTTAAAGTATAATCTACTTTTGGTCTGTCACTTGATGTTGTATCTTTTTCATCATGTCCAGCAATTAGATTTAATAACATTGCTGAATCTCTAACATCTTTTGTAATTGTTCCTATTTGATCTAATGATGATGCATAAGCAATTAATCCAAATCTTGAAACTAGTCCATATGTTGGTTTTAAACCTACAACTCCGCAAAGAGATGCTGGTTGACGAATTGATCCACCTGTATCTGATCCGAAGTGCCCAAGGTACTAAATTTGCTGCAACTGCTGCCGCAGATCCACCTGAAGAACCTCCTGGTACTTTATTTAAATTCCAAGGATTTCTAGTTTGTTTAAAATATGAATATTCTGTTGAACTTCCCATTGCAAATTCATCCATATTTAGCTTTCCTAAATTTATTATGTTTTCATCATTTAATTTTTCAACAACAGTTGCTGAATATGGTGCAACAAAATTTTCTAACATTCTTGATGCACAAGTTGTTCTTATACCTTTGGTACACATATTGTCTTTTATTCCTATTGGAATTCCTGCAAAATCACCAGTTACTTCTCCTGCTTCTACCTTTTTTTCTATTTCTTCAGCTTGTTTCATAGCTTCTTCTGTTAATGTAGTTACAAAAGCTTTAATATCTTTTTCTTTTTCATTTATTCTATCTACATAAGCTTTAGTTATATCAGTTACTTTTAATTCTTTACTTTTTAATTTTTCTTGTAGCTCATGCACAGTTAATTCTGTAATATCCATTATTTTCTCCTCCTATCTCTATTGTATAACTTTAGGTATTTTAAACATATTTTGTTCTTCTGATGGTGCATTTTTTAATAAAGCTTCATTATCTTCAAATACTTTTATTTCATCTTTTCTAAATACATTTTTTGCTTCATTTGCTCCAATTGTTATTCCTAAATTTTCTATTGGTGCATTATTTACAATATCTGCAAAATTTAATATATCCTCCAAATTTTTAGTATACTTTTCTATCTCATCTTCTTCTAAATTCAATCGTGCTAAATTTGCAATATGTAATATTTCTTCTCTACTTACTTGCATACTCTCATCTCCTATTTTACAATTTGTTTTTAATTATATACTGAATTACTTCAAAAAACAAGTATTATTTGAATTTTTACCACATAAACAGTTTTGTATATAGACATTTATATTGACGCAAAAAGAGCCGACAACAAAGTCAGCTCCTTTCTTGTTAAATATCCCATACCATAGGCATCGGATCAAAGAAAATGTATCTTGCCACCAGTGTATCAGGTTCGCCGGTATATGTAAGAACTTCCACATTCTGCATTTTTGCCTCTCTTACAATTTCCGACCATCTTTCCTGTACCTTCCTCATTTCCTTTTTAGAAAATTTGATTTTTACTATTGGAGCAATTTTCCTTTTGAATTCAGCATCTGATTCATCCGAAAATCTCTCCGGGACATTGTTGAGTTTCTTGAAAAGTTCTCTTCTCATCTTCTCAACTATTGCTGTTACGAAACCATTGTCATTTTTCATTAGATCATCCTCCATGTTGTAACAGGTACATTCTCTTCTGCTAACACTTAACATAAAGTGTATGTATCTTATTATAACCTTTAATTTTATAATTGTCAAGAATTAGCTACAAAACTGCCAAAATCATATATTTAAACAATCAAATCTTGTTAAACATCTATATTAATGTAGATCCTATAATTCCAGCCTCATTTCCTAAAATTGCCGTTTTGATTATAACATTTGTTTTTTTATTAAACAAATAATTTCCATTTACTAAATTATTTTTTAATCTTTCCAACAGTACTTCTTCAAAATATACAAAACTTCCACCTATTACAATTGCTTCAGGTTCAAATAAATTGACTAGATTTCCTATTCCAATGCTTAAGTTTTCAATAAAATCAGTTACTACATTTTCTATTATTTCATAATTGCTAGCATCTTTTTTATTATCTCTTATCATTTCAAATAATTCTTGTCCTTTCGTTTTCTCATCTAGATTTAATTGTTCCCTTAAATTATTTTTTAGTGCTTTCATAGAAGCATATTTTTCAAAGCATCCATTATTTCCGCACTTACATAATAATCCGTCTTTATTTATTACCATATGCCCTACTTCCATACCTGGTAAAGCACCTGCATCTAGCAATTCATTATTAATAACAACTGCCCCTCCTATTCCTGTACCAAGTGTTAAAAATAATGTTCTATTATAATTTTTTAAAGCACCATACTTATTTTCAGCAAGAGCTGCACATTTAGCATCATTTTTTATCTTTATTGGCAATTTTATTTTTTTATTCAATTCTTTAACAATATCATAATTTTCAATTCCTAAATTCACAGATTTTATAATAGACTTTTCATCAAGAGTTCCTGGAATTGCAATTCCAATTGTTTTTATATCATATCTTTTAATAAAATCATTTACGTTTTCTATAATATATTTTTCAATAAATTCTGTTATATTCTTTTTTTCTTTTTCTAAAATCCTCACTTCTTTTTTTTCTACAATTTGTCCATTACTATCAACAACACCAATTGCTATATGACTTCCGCCTAAATCAATTCCTATTTTCATATATACTTATCATTCCTTTCTCGCCTTCGCTGACGCTACGTCTACGAAAGGCACAAAATTTAATTAAAAATTTCCTTCATTGATTTTGTTACCATAATCTGGTATAATATCTTTAGATGTATAGATAGACTGAAGAGC
>JAFRDD010000082.1 GCA_017404025.1 Clostridia bacterium | reverse complement strand
TTAATTAATTATTTAATTAAATAATATTTTATATGAAACTTCAAGAGCCTAATATTATGATAATCCAAAGCCATTATAATTTAATGTGTAATGAATGCAAAAGCAACCCTTTATTATTTGATGTTATACATCAAGAGTTATATTGCTCTCATTGTGGTTTAATACATGAAAATAATATAATACCAGAAGCTATAATTAAATATGTTAAGCGCCCAATTAATGAAAATACATTATATTTTTTTTAATTAATTATTTTTTGTGTTACACTTGAAACCGAACCACCTAAAATTAACTATTTTAAAATTTTTTTAAAGTATCATTTTAATTAAAGGAATGGTTAATTAAAATGATAGTAATTAAAAAAGTATAAATTTAATTGATGTTTTAATTTTTTACATTTTTTTATAAATTTGAGTTATCGTGATGTGCCACCAGACAAACACCCATTTAGTAAGGTATTTTAATTTAATGAAACTTTTAATTAAAATACTAAAATCCAATAGTACAAAAGTATTAAAATATTAAAAGTAAGTACCCATTTAATCAAAGCAATTTTTTAATTTTAAAATATTGCATTTTTGTTTACACTTGCAATTTTTACTAAAACACCAAAAAAAAGTAATTTAATATAGATGTCTTTAAACAAAAACACCATTTTTTACAAGTATAAAATTTTTTAATTAAAACATCAAAAAATTAAGTACCATTTCAAGTGTAAAATAACAAATAAGCAAAAAATTAAATAATATTTCAAACCAAAAAATAATATTATATAAAAAAATATGGAGTTGATCCAAATGGAAAACAAAGAGGAAAAAATTAAAAATGTAACTATTCAATTACCAGAAACAACCCACAAAAAAGTTAAACTAATATGTAGTATTAAAGGCGTTTCATTTAAACAATATGTATTAACATTATTGGAAAACGAAATTAACAAAACAGATTTTAACAAACTAATAGAAAAAGAATTATAAAGGCCGTATTATTATGGGATTTTTTAGAGAGGATAATTGTGTTAAATTAGAAAAAGAATATTACAAATTAAAAAATAAACATGAAGAAACAAAAACAGAAAATTTTAACTTACAAAGGGATTTTAAAATAATTAATAATAGACTGGATATTATAAAAAAACTATTATTATATATTGTTGAGAATGAAAAAGATTATAACGAGTTTATACAATATTATAAAGTGTTTTATTGGCATTATAACCAGTTTAATATTAATAAAGAACAAATTAAAAAGGATATGTTGAAAATAGAAAGTAAAGAGGTTAGAGATTTATTTAGGTATTTATTTAAAGATTAAAGCGTTATAAATGTTTGTTTGTGTATGTAGTAGTGTTTTTGTGTATAAGCGTTTAGAAGCTGTTATATAATTCAAGTAGCTTATACACAAAATAGGATTTAGCAACTTTTATTAATTTTTATCATTACTTTTTTAATGCCTGGAACAAATAGAACAACCTTTAATAAAACATGATACCATTTATAAATAACATTGTTGCATAATGCAACAATAAGTAAACAATTCATTTATTTAACCCAATACACATTAACCAGCCATTAACACCACCAAAAAACAAGCAAATAAAATATTTAATCAAATGCTTTTAATATAATAGTGTTGGAGTTAATCCAAGTTAAATAATAATAGCTAGTATTAATAATTTTTATAAAAGTTATTAGTTACACCAGGAAGATAAAGCCACCACATAACAAACACTTAACACACACCATATTTTAATAGTATAATTAATGTTATTTTGTGTAACGCCTGGAAAATGCTTATACACAGATTTATTATTTATTACACAGTAACGGCATTTAATAGCTTTAATTAATTAATACTAATAGTTATTGGCTTTAATTTTAGCTATTTTTTTATAGTCATGTTTTTTATTAAAAGTTTAATAGCTCCAATTTGTATAAATAAAGTTAATTTGTATAACGGCCGTTCCGTGCTTATACACAATAATTAAACTAACTACACAGATAAAGCATTTAACAGCTTATTATTGTTAATACTAATAGTTAATGGCTTTATTTTTTACTTAATTTTTTAGTCAAGATTTTTATTAAAAGTTTAACGGATCCGAATTGTATAATTAAATGTATTTTGTGTAACGCCTGAAAAATGCTTATACACAGATTTATTATTTATTACACAGTAACGGCATTTAATAGCTTTAATTAATTAATACTAATAGTAAGAGGTACACAAATTTTAATTATTTGTGTAACTTTTTTTTATTCGTATTACAAAATTAAAGCTTTTTGTAATATTTATAATTAGTTAATATAGAAATAAAGAAATATTTAAATAAGAAAATAAAGAAACAAAATAATATAATAAATAAAATTTATTATGTAAAAAATAAGAGGTATTAAACAATGGAAAAGAAAATTAAAAAGGTTTCTTTTAATCTTGATGAGGATTTAGTTTTAAAATTAAAACAAAAGGCATTAGATGAAAGAACAACCCAAACCGATTTAATAACAAAGTGGATTATTAAGGGTTTAAATGAATAAAAGCAGTTAAAAAGGTTAAAGGAGTTTAAAAAATGGATAATGACAATTTAACTAGTTATAGTGCAAGATTAACAAAAACAAGAAAACAACAATTACAAAGTATTATAGATGAATTAAACGAACAAAGAGAACCCAACGAACCAAAAAAGACATTAAAATACATTCATGAGTATTTTATAAGCAGTTATAAAAACGAACCAAATTTTAATTTAAAAATTCGTTTACTAGATCTAGAAAATGAAATAAAAGAAATAAGGGAACTTATAGAAACCCAAGAAATTATATTAACCAAAAAAGAAAACGAATTAAAAGAAATTCAAAGCCAATTAAATAATGAATCATTGGATAACTACAACAAAAAAGAAACTAAACAAGTAAATTTAACGCCTAAACTTGAAAAAGCAGTAAATAATTTAATTGGTACTTGCAAACAAAGAAATATTAATAATTTTGATAAGATACCTATTGAAATGTTTACGGCAGTTAGTGGAAGTTTTGAAGTAAAAAAAACGGATCTAATAAGATATGTTAAAAATAATTTTGAAAGTTTAATTAATGAAATTGCATAAAAGCAGTTAAAAAGGTTAAAGTAAATAATGACTTTAACCCGATGTTTTATTTTATGTAGTTGTATTATTTAAATATTTCTTTAAATATGGTTTTATGCTTTTATTAACGATGTATTACAAAATTAAAGGTTTCTGTAATACAAACTTAATTTTAAATGGTTTTTGTATTACAATTTAATTGTTTTTTGTAATACCGTATTACAAAATTAAAGGTTTTTGTATTACAATTTTGTTAAGATATTACAATTTAATTGTTTTTTGTAATACGATTTTGTTAATTTTGTTTTTGTGTATTACAAAATTAAAGGTTTTTGTAATACAATATTTTTTATTTTTACTTATTGCTTTTTATTTTAAAAACAAAGACATAATAACAATTTTTTTATTTTAATATTGTTTATCAATTTGTTTTAATGGTTTTTATTATATTATAATAATAAAACTATTTTATTTTATTATATTATATTATTGCGAAAGTCAAGTCGTACATTTTGTAATACGGTATTACAATTACGGTATTACAAAAAAGTTAATGAGGCATTTTTTAATTAATAATTGAGTATAGAAATATAGAAATCTTTATATATAGATTAATAATATATAATTAATCAAGCAAGTTAAAACGTTTTTAACTTGCAAAGCAGTTAAAAAGGTTAAAGTATGGAAAATAATAAATTAATCCTTTGTACTAGTGATAAAATGCTTATATTTTGTGATTTATTACAAAAGGAATACAATAAAAAAGAAGAAAACAAGACAGACAAAATTAATATAGATAATGTTTTAAACAAGGTGTTTAACGATGAATAAAACAACACCTAAAACATTATACAAAGTAAATAAGCCAGTAGCTATTAAAATAAATCCAATTGTTGCAATTGGTTTTATTTTATTCTTTTTTTTAATCTTTTTTGTTATTGGTTTGTTATCTATTAGTAATATGGATTTTATTTTAAATGTGGTGGTTTAAAATGAATGATTTTAAATTAACTCCACAATTAAAATTATTATTCTGGTTAATAAGCCACACTAAAATAAACAACGATAAAAAGCCAATAGCTAATAAAGAGTTAGCTAATATATTTTTTAAATCAAATCCAGGAATTGAAATAAATAATATTAATTTTTTAATTGGTTTTAATTTGAGTTTGATATATGGCCAGGATCTTATTAAATATAATGTTCCTGGTGGTGTTGCTTATAATGTTTCAACTTTAAGAAAACCAGATAAAGAAATTATAATTAAAGATTATTCAAAGGTTTACACATTGGATTATTTAAACAGAAATAAAAAAGAGTTTCCACAGAGCCAAGAGGCATATTTAACATTATGTAAACTATTTAAAAATAATTTAAATTGTTTGAAGCCTAGCCAATTTGATAAAGTTAATAGATTATCTAATGAATTAATTTTATTTTGCTTAAATAAAGGAATACCACAAAGATATTTAAAATATTTCCTTTGTTATTCAATGTCTTTTATTAACCCTGAAAATATAGGCCATATTTTAAGACATCAAAAGAATAAATTTAAGAAAAATAAAGTTTGTGCAATTTGTGGAGCTAGTGAAAACTTAACAATACACCATATAAAGCCAGTTAGTAAAGCACCATATTTAAAATATAATTCAAATAATTTTATTGTTTTGTGTAATGAATGCCATAGAAACCACCACCAGAAACAAAATTTATTGTGTGGTGGTGGAAAATGAAAACAATTAATTATAAAGTTAATACTATGGATAAATTTTATAATGTTTTTGAGAATGTTATTTTAAAAAATATTTTTGTTGATGTTACTGGATTTTATAATAAAAGAATGATTTATATTAATTTAAGAGAACCTAACAAGGATAAAAAAATGTTTTTAGTTGTGGTTAATGTTAATATGTCGAAAGAGAGTTATATAAACTGTTTACACCATGTTAAAAGCATATCTATTAAAGACCAACTTAAAATTAACGGATTTTAAAAAATATATACATTACTTTATAGTTTTGTATATACAATTTTTTTTTATTTTATTTTACTTGAAGTCATAAGCCATTAACACCAGAGGCAATAAAATAATTAAAGAAATACTAATTTATTTTTAATGTTGTTAATGCAACAATTAATATTTTAATAGCCACATCAATTATTATTAAATGTATCTTTAATTATTGTTTTTAATTGTTGTTTGCAATAGCTAGTAATGGGGATTTTTTATAATTTTTTTTATTTTAGGGTTATAATAGGGTAATAGCAGGGTAAAAATAAACCTGGTGGAAAACATAATATATTAAAAATTTTATTATTCTGGTTTATTATGCTTCCTTTTAATGTGTATTGTTAAATGTTTGTTAATGTATTGTTAAATTAACAAGTTTAATAAATGCTCCAAATACATTATTTTTTATATTTGATATGTATTTATCATGTTTTATAGCTATTTTATTATTAATTGTTGGTTTATTTTATATTTAGGTGGTTTTATTGGTGGTGTTGGTGGTGTATTGTTAAATGTTTGTTATTGGTTTGTTAATTTAACAAGATTATTTTTTTTTATTGTAATTGTTGGATCCAACTTAAAATATTAATTGTTAAATGTTCCTGGTATTAGTTTATTAGTATTGTATAATGTAACAATTCAACTTTTAAAAAGGTGGTTTAATTGGTTTGCTAATAGTTATTTTATTGTAAATTTAATTTATGATGTTTTTTTTATTGGAGTTATTGGCAATAACTATTAATTTTATTTTATTTGTGGTGTATTGAGTTATTTATTATATTTTTGTGGTTTATTAATAGTTGATCCAAGTTGATTTGTTAATTTAAAAGGTGTTTGCCTAGTTTGTTAAAATTAAAAAAGTGATAAAAGTAGTAAGATTATAGCGAAAAACACTATACTTTTTTTGTTATTGTATTGTTAATGTAACAAATAAATTAAATATACTTTTATCCAAAGGTATTATTATATTAATAGCTATATCAAATTAAATTAAAGGTTTGTTTTATTTATGGTTTACAATGAAACGGCATATATAAGAAGATATGAAAAAACAATTAAAAAAACTAATAGAGTAATTGAAAGTGTAGAAGTTAGAGGCCTTAAAAAAACATCAAAGTTTAAAGATAAAGAAAATGTTATTATTATAACTAGTGAGGATTTTAACAAGTTAAACCAGGAATTAGAGGAGCTAAAAGAAACTAATAATAAGTTAATGCAAGAGTTTAACAATGCTCCAAGCCATGAAACAAGCCAATTATATAATAAGCTGTTTGATTTAATGGAAGTTGTTAATAATAGAAATGAATTATTAATTAATGCAAATGATAATTTAAATTATATGCTAGACAGCTTTATTAAAGAGTTACAAAAGGAATATATTAATTTAATTGAGGATAACAACAAGGAAATTAAAGCAAGGTTAGAAACTTTTATAAAAAGTATTGTTAATAATGCCAATGATAACCAGAAACAACAAAAGAATTTAATTAATAGTGAAGTTTCAAAAATTGAGAATGAAATAACAGAGGCAAACCAACAATTAAATAATATGTCAATACTCCAATTTATAAGAAAACGGAAACAAATTAATATTAATCTAGATATGGAAACTTTAAAAGATGTTTCAAGTAATGATATTAATTATAATGATTTAAATTTTAATCTAGCTATTGAGAATATATTAACAAATCCAGATTTTAATAAATTGGATCATGCCAGGATTAAAGAAAATTCAAAAAAGGAAATTAATTTTAAGGATCTTTATATTAAATTGGATAGTGAAAATAATTTATAGTTTTTATTGCTAGTGTTTAATTTTTTGTGCCTGGTGTTATGTGTTTGTTTAATATTGGATTTTTTAAGAGTTTGTTATTAGTTGTTATATTTTATTATTTTGTTATGATTTTTTAATAATACTAATGTAGTTTTATACTTTTATACAAAAGTATTTATTATTTTAATTTTTATCAAAAACGGGGCCTTTTCCACGTTTTATAGGCAAAAATACGCATTGGCAGCAGGTTTAAAAATTAAAATTTTTTTGTTTCCATTATGCCAATAATGGAAATACTTTTAAAATATCAAAAACAAAAACAACACCAACAAAATAAAAAAGGTGTTTCAAATGTTGGAGCATGAAAAAAAAATTAAAGTTTACAAAATTAATAATTTATCTAAACATATAAACAATTTTATTAAATTGCAAGATATGGAAACAACAAGACAAAATTATAAAATATTACTAGACAAGTTTTATAATTATTGCCTGGAAAACCAAATTAAAGAAATCAATTATAATAATTGTGAAAATATCATTAAAGAATATAAGGCAAACTTATTAAATAATAGTAACCTGGCAAGTAGTAGCATAAACAATTATATTTTAAGACTCCAAAGCTTTTTTAATTATTTAGGAATGCCAACAAGAATTAAAAAACTAAATAATAATAATAGCTCCAAACCTTACAAATATTTAACAAAACACGAAATAGATTTATTACTAGAAACAATAAAAGACACCACAAAAAACAAGGAATTAAAAGCCAGGAACATGGCAATAATAAGCCTTTTATTTACTGGTGGTTTAAGAGTAAAAGAATTATTAAACCTCACAAAACAAGATTATATAACACAAAATAATATAAGTTATGTTAATATCAATGGTAAAGGCAAAGCAAAGGACACAAAAGAATTAATAGCAATACCAGACACCACAAAAGAGTTAATTAATAGCTATTTACTAGCTAGAAATAACAGACAATGTAATTATTTATTTTGCAATATCCAGGACAAACAATTAACAAGACAAGCTATTAATTTAATGTTACATAAAGAGGCAATAAAAACGGATAATATTTATAATTTAAATATAAATCCTAGATGTTCAAGCCATGTATTTAGGCATAGCCTAGCAAGATATTTATTAATTAATAAAAATGTTCCAATAAGTCAAGTTAAAGACATATTAAGACATGAAAATATAGAAACAACAAGTAAATATTTAACCAATAGCCAAGAGGAAATAACAAACATAAGAATTAATTTATTAAATTAAAATCCTGGTGGTGTAAGATTATGGCAAATAAAAGAGGTAGAAAACAGACAAATAATAAAAGTAGTGTTAAAATAGATAACCAATTAAACGATAAATTAAATAATTATTGTGCTGTTACTGGATCCACAAAAACGGATATAGTAAACAATTTATTAAGAGGATTTTTTAATAATAAAATAGTTTCTAATGATTATATAACATTAGATAAACCATTTTATTTTAATATGAATGATTTAAAAGAGAATAAGGAAATTAAAGCAACACCAAAGCAACCATTAACAGATAAAGAAAACATTTATATTATTAATAAAATCCCTAATAATCTAGATAGCTTTAATAAAGAGTTTAAAAGCTATTGTTTTGATGATATTAAAGGCAATCATAGAGGCATATTTATTAAACCTAATATTATGTTTGATAATAAAGGCAATTATAACGGCCAAATTAATTATTTAATAACGGCCTATGATTATGATGTAATAAATAATAGCTTAACTATTGGTTTGTTAGAAAATAAACACCTAGATTTATATTTAACAATAGAAAAAAGGAAATATTATTATATTTACTCCAAAGAAAAAAGCATATTAAAAAATATGTTAGAAACCCTTAACAATAACCAGGTAATTATAATAAGTAGATCCATTAATGAAACGGATATATTAAAACCATATACAGATAATTATAAAAAGCAATTATTAAAACAGTTAAATAAAGCTCCTATTAATAAGAAAACAATTAATTATAGCTTTAATAATGCTATATTTAATAATGGTTTATCTATTAAATGTTTTGTTAATGAATTAAATTAAAATAATCCTGGTGCTGTTGGATCATGAAAATTAATTATATAAAAATGGACAAAAGAGGACAAAAAATATAATATAACAATTAAATTTTAAAATGTCGGATAATGTCGGATATTATAGCCCACGATAATAAAATTATTTTAAACATGGCCGATTTTATAAGATTAATAAATAACTTAAATTAATTATTAATATCAATTATAATTTATTATTTACTATATTTATATAAAAATACTTTAATTTTAAATTAAAGTTATTTATACTTTATTTTTATATTTTAACATCTATTTAATTAATATTGGTTTTTTAAAATTGGCGGGGTATAATACTTAAAAAACTGAGAAAAACTGAGAAAAAGCCAACTTTTTTTAAATTTAATATATTAGTTTACTATTTTTTATTTAATGGTATACTATTTTTATAATTTTAGTATACTAAAATAATGTTTTTAGTTATTTTTAGTTTACTGTTTTTATTTATTTAGAAAACTTTTATTTATTCTTTATTTAATCTATAAAGGTTTTTTAGAGAGTATTTTATAAAAACCTTTAAATATAACTTTATTCAATACCATTAACAAGGATTAAATAAAGTATCTTATAATTTAATCCAGGAAAACCAATTAAAAAGAGGTATTAATTAAAATGCTGTTTAAAGAAAAAGAAAATAAAATAAATTATTTGCAATACGATAAAACAGAAAAACACAAACAAAGACATTTTACTTTAAAATGTGAAACACTAGAAAACATTAACGAATTAATAACCGTATTTAATAAAGTTAATCCAAATTTAAATTTAAATAGTAGCTTACTAGCTAATATTATTTTTGAAAACTATTTTAAAGAATTTGAAAAACTAACAGATCAAGACAAACTATTAAAAATTAAACATGAGGTATTAAACCAGATCCAGTAAAATAAACGTGGTGTTTTATAAATGATTTTTGAGAACATAAACCAAACAAACCAACCAGATAATAAGAAAATACAAAAGCATATAAGTTTAAATCCAGAGGCCGTAATTAATTTAAATGCAATACAAACGGCCTATAAAGTAGAAACTAACGAACATATTAATTTAAATGATTTAATAGCTATTTCCATTAATGTTTTAGTAAAATTAATTAAAAATGAAATAGCTAATAACAGCGAATTAGAGGCAATAAAATATTTAACAAAACTTAAAAAGGAATTAGAATAAAAAAAGAGGTGTTTTAAATGGAATTAATACCAGAACCAACAAAGGAATTTAATAAAAATATATTTTTTGAAAACCTGGAAAAATACGGCCAGGCAATTAAAATTAAATGTGTTGAAGTGTCAGAGTTAAGCAAAAGCAAAATTAATAATAAGCCAACTATATTTTTAAACCTGGAAATATTAACAGAGTTTCCAATTAAAAAGAGAGATGGCAAAGGAAACACTATTAAAATTAATCCATTAAACCAGATAATTAATTTACCTTATAGCTTAACAGAAACAAGACAAGACAATATATTTAAAGTTTCCAATAATTCGAATATATGGCCATTATTAAACCATGCTTTAAAAGTAAATAATTTAATACCAGAAAACAATTCAAGAGGTTTTAATATTGCTATTGAGGAAATACAAGACAATTTAACGGACATGGTGTTTAATGTTATGTGTATACTACAAAAAGAAACCAGTTATACGCCATATTATAAATTAATTGTAGCACCTTAAAGGAGTTTGTTATATTTATGTTAATTATTGAAAATATTTCAAAGTTTCATAATAAATATGATGATCAACACAAAGAAAGGAAAATAAAAACAATTAGTTTTTATATTAATCCTATTACTGATCTTAATATATTAAAACAAGAGTTAAAAGAGTTAAAAGAAGTAAATAATAATATTAGCCTTTTAAATAAAGATATTGAGTATATTAGTTTGTTTAATATGGAGTTATCTTATTTTGAGGAAATCCATAAACAAGTTTATTCTAAATCTAATATGTTAATAGATAATAATAATTGTGTTATAATTACACCAGAGTTTAAAAAATATTGTAGCTTAATAAAAAGGGAAATTAGAAAAATTATTAAAAAATTGCAAAAATTAGAAAACAAACCAGATAAAAAAGAGTAAAAAAGAGTATAATAATTTTTTTAAAAGTGCAAATAATAATATTATATTATTTTTTATATATTTTTTATTCTTTTTTTCACTGGCAATAATAAACATAAATGGAAGTTATAAACAATGGTGGGAAAAAGTAAATTAAAGAACCCTAAACGAATAAGCCTAAATATTGAAGAGGAGCAATATTATAAGTTAAAACAAAATGTTAATAGTGTTAGTGCATTTTTTAGGCAATGTATGGACAATTATTTAAACACTAACAATAATTTAACAGATTTAAAAATAGAATTAAATAGAAAAATAAACGAAAGAAATAATTTAAATGTAGATATTGAGATATTAGAGAACCAAATAAAAGAGTTAGAAACAACATTAAAAGAGAATGAAAATAATAATAATATGCTCCTGGAATTAATGGAAATAGTTAAAAAGGTTTGTGAAAGTGAATTTAATAATAATGGAATAACAAAAGACAGAGTAACGGCAATAGCTAATAATAAAATTAACCCAAGCATATTAATTAAAGAATGTGAAAAACAAGGAATTAAAATTATTAAAAATAGCCAAATAACAAATAGTAAAATAAGGCCAGAAATAAATAATATAGATAATAGACTAAATAATAAAAACCCTTTAAACACTATTATTAAATCTTTTTTTAGAGAATGGAAAAGCCAACACACAAAAAAGAAATATAAAACTAAAAAAAGATTTATAGAAGCTCCACAAATAGAAAATAAATTTAAATTAATGTGCAATACTAAAGAAATATCATTTAAAGAGTTTAAAGATTATGTTTTAACTCATGAGGATTAATTTTTATTATTATTTTTTCTTTTTTTTAGAAAAATACTATTTAAAACAAAATATGATAAAAAGGAGGTTTTTATAATGGCAAATTATCGGAGTAAATACTCACAAGTAACCCGAGAATTAACAGACATTAGCATGGATTATTTAAACAAAGAGCTGTTTAAAAAAAAAAATATAAAAAGATCAACAATAAATCATTATCAGTTGTCTTTATTAAATTATCATGAGTTACACACCAAGCCAATAAATGAACAACTAACCATTTATTTAAATGAACAGCAAACAAACAAGAGAATAAACGAACGGATATTATACTATGATTTAATGGAGTATAGGGAACATTTAATTAATAAAAATTATTCAAATAATACTATAAACTCATTGATAACTAAAATTAAAGCTATTTTAAGTTATTTTTATGTTGATGTTCCTAAATTGCCAGAAGTACAATTAAAACAAGAATACGGGACTACTTATTTAGATTTACCAACACACAAAGAATTAAAAGAAATTTGTTTAAAAGTGGATCTATTAACAAGAAGTATAATATTATTTATGTCTAGTAGTGGAACAGCATTAAACGAAACAACACAATTAAAAGTAATTGATTTTTTAAAAGGCTGTAACGAGTATTTAATAGAACCAATAAAAGAGGATAATTTAAAACAATCCATAAGCCATTTAAAAGGCAAACATAATATAGTGCCTTTGATTGCATTAAAAAGAATTAAAACAAATAAACAATATTACACATTATGTAGTCCAGAAGCAAGTTATTTAATAATTGAAAATTTAAACAGTAGGGAAAATTTAAAACTAAATGATAAACTATTTAATATCGGAAGAAGAGGCATAGAAGAAAGATTTAAAAAAATAAATAAAGATAATGGATATGGTAAAGTAAAATATTATGCTAAATTTAGAAGCCACACATTAAGAAAGTTTAACGCCAGTAATTTAACATTATCCAGTGAGCAAATAGATTTAATACAAGGTAGGGGCAAAACTAAATTACATGAAACATATATTAAAACGAATTGGGAGCAATTAAAAAGCGATTATATAGAGGCATTACCTAGTATTTTAATATTTGATAATTGGGGACATTCTTATAATAAAAATAGGATTGATTTAAAAGAGTATCCTTTAGGGTTGGCAAATGAAATTAATATTTATTATGATTTAACACAAAAGGGAGTTTTAACAAATAAACAATTTGATTTAGTAAAAAATAGATTATTGAAAAATATTATTAATTAATTTTTATTATTTTAATGTATTGGCCTTAATATTTCCATGTAAATAAAAAAAATATTTTTTTTTTAAATTATTTTTAACTAACAAGTTTAAATTATTAACTAACAAGTTTAAAAATCTTTTATTTATTTGATTTAATATATATTAACTAGCTAATTAATATTAATTAGTTGTTATATTAATTATTTTA
>JAFRDD010000081.1 GCA_017404025.1 Clostridia bacterium | reverse complement strand
GGCTCTGTCCAAAATTGTCATGATGCAGAATTGATTTTTTGAATGTTTGTTTTAATTTTCATGTTTTTTTGGGTCAGGACATTTCGTTCTGTCCAGCGGATTTTTTGTAATCTGATCCATCTAATTAATCCATCACGTGTTCGGAATTTTCTTTTCATTATTTTTGGTAATGTTATATTGAAGTACCCTTCTATTTTATTGTTTGTTCTGGGAATGTGAGGATTATTGTAGAATTCTATTGTTTTGTCGAATTTTTTATCGAGATTTTTTAAGAATTTTTGTGTATCGTCATCAAATTGTTTTATTTGAGTGTAAATTGTTTTAAATCTTCTCATTGCTCCTTTTTGGTCTTCATGGTCATGTATATTTTCAATTCTTTCATTTATACTTTTTAATTCTTTTAATTCTTTTCTTTTTTCTCTTAATTCTTTTCTGAATTTTTTGTTTTGTTTGTCTAATTTTTTTCTTCTTTTTATCTTGCGTTTTCTTAATTTTTCATCTTCATTGAGTATATTGCTTTTTCCTTTGCTGAATTCTCTTATTTCTTTAATTTCTGCATTATTTTCTTGTATTTTTGTTTCTAGTGTTTTTATTCTTCTTTCTAGTTTATTGATTTTTTTGAAAGATTTGTCATGATGGTTTTTGATGATGTGAAAAATGCATAGTTGTTGTTTTATGCAAATTCTTTCTATAATTGCAGGATATGCTGGATGTCCATCAGTTATGAGTATTTTTTTAGGTAAACCCTCTAATGAGTATTTTAAAAAGATTTCGATGAATTCTTTATCGAAATCTTCCTGATAAATAAGTTGATCATTAATAATTAAATTGGTTACAGCATCTATTATGGCTAATCTAACTGTTTTTACTCCATTTTCAAATAAATACTCTTCATCATAGTGATATATCCCACTAGGTTCAATTTTCATTTCTTTTAGAAGTTTTTGAAGGTTTTCTTCCTTTTGTGTGATGAATGTATCTCCATAAGTTGATTCATGATAATATGCTGTTTGGCGATTTAAACTAATTCCATTTTCAAGTTTAATAAATTCTACCTTCTTTTGATATGATAAATAACCAATAGATTCATATTCAATGGATTTTTGACAAATGGCACGAGTATAATTGGAATACCTTTTGATAAAATTTTCTAAATTTGTATAATGTGTTTTTCCACATACTGGACAAATATATTGTTTTTTACGTATTCCTTCCCATTTATTTGGTTTGGCTCTTCTAGAGCCATTACTATTCATTGAATTTTCACAATTTGGACATGAAGGCCTATCATACTCGTAATAAACAATTTCATCATAGTACTCACCATAATACTCATCAAAAAAGCTCAGATAATCTGGATCAATAATATTGCTAACATTAAGTCGACCATCTTCCAAAAAATACAAAGGTTTATTTAAAATATCATTCATAATATTAAGTGTAAAGGGGTTTTTAGAGAGCATATATAATAATATACCCTTTACATTATTTATATTCTTTTATTTTCCTTATTTTCATTTAAAAACTATTATATTTACATATACTTGGTATATATGAAGGTATAAACATAAATAGTACGATTTATATCGTTAATTTTAAAAAGAAGTGCATTTAATTAAAATATATTTAACGAAAACTAATTTAATTTTAATGCGATTTCCATTGGTTTTAATTGATTTAAAATATTTGCATCATGCCAATTTTAGTATTAAGAAATTATATCTCTTAAAAATATGTATAAGATATTATTAAATTAGTAATAAAGAATTAGAGTACAATTTATCATGACAATTTTGGACAGAGCCATAACAACTATAATTAGAACATATTGGCAAACAATACACAACAAAAATGGCATTAATAATTTAATAAGAAATTGCTATAATTATAAATATTAATAAAAACATAAATTAATAAGGAAATAAAATAAGGAGGAAAACTAATGAATGTAAACATTGAAAATTATTATACTGCTAGAAAAAGCATTTATGAAAGATTTAATGAATCTAATACACTAACAAAAATAGTATTTTCATTTTTAATGGCATGTATAACTGGTTTAATGGCTCAAATCGTTATTCCTCTCCCATGGACCCCAGTTCCAATTACTGCACAAACATTTGCGGTTTTATGTTCCGGTTTATTCCTTGGAAAAAGATACGGTTGTTTAAGCCAAATATTTTATGTTGTTTTAGGAATTGCATTCATCCCATGGTTCGGAGGAATGACTGGTGGATTAAATGTTCTACTTGGATCCACTGGAGGATATTTAATAGGATTTATAATTGCATCATACTTCATAGGTTATATTACTGAAAAATATGCAACTGCACGTAATTTTACCCGTATGTTCGCAGTTATCAGCATAGCTAACTTTGCATTAATTTACATTCCTGGTCTTATAGGATTAGCAGTATGGGTGTACTTAACCCAAGGTACTGTATTAGGTGTTGTAGATTTATTATTAATGGGTCTTGTTCCATTTATATTTGGAGACCTTATTAAGATTGCAGGTACGGCTGGATTATCCAAAGTTTTCTTACCAAAAGAATAAAAGGTTAATTTTTAACCTTTTTTACTATTTTTTTTGATTTTTATGGCAATAAAATTACGTGGCCATCATTTATTATGTCTTCAAGGCTTTCAAGGATATGGTTATAGTGAAGATTTTGTTTCAAATATGGCTCGTATCAATGATTTAAGAAAGTCTGAAGATTGTACAATCATATTAACAAACACTCCTGATGATATTTGTTCATCCTGCCCCAATTTAAAGAATGATTTATGTGAAAATGAAAAACAGAACAGAATTATTGTTAACATGGATGATGAAGTATTATCTCAACTTGAATATAAAAATAAATATAACTCCCCAGATTTATTCAACGAAGTGTTTTTAAAATTCAATACATTAAAAAGTGTTGAAAAAATCTGTAATAATTGCAAATGGGGAGACAAATGCTTATTTTACAAAAAATTAAAGTAAAACGATACATTTAAATACTACTTAAAATATATATTAAAATGTTGTTATATAGCAACACAGTCCCGTAGGGTAGTGGTAATCCTTATAGGCTTTGTACCCGGATACGGCGGTTCGACTCCGCTCGGGACTATTCAAATAACTTTTTTATGAGATTTTTTATGGAAAATATATTTCTTATTGGAATTAATACAAGAAGTATGCTTAACAGTGCATTAAAATTAAATTAT
>JAFRDD010000080.1 GCA_017404025.1 Clostridia bacterium | reverse complement strand
TTTATGTTAATCTTTAATCATCTCCTTTGGATTGATGTAAAGTTGATTTTTCTGTAGCATAGAAAAAATCAATCTTACAAATTTTCTAGCGGTTAGTGCGAGTGCCCTTTTTCTTTGAAACTTAGTTACTTCTGAATATTTTCTATGGTAAAATATAGAATAATCTGAATTTCCATGATTAATTACAGAATTAACAGCTTCAAGTAAATAGTAACGAAGATACTTATTACCACTTTTTGTTAAGTTGGTAATATCAGAAGTATGTTTCCCTGACTGTTTCTTCTTCCATGTAAGTCCAGCGAAACTAGCTAAATATTCCTCTCGATTAAAGCGAGATATAAAGCCAATTTCAGATATTATGCCTGCAGCATAAACAGGACCAATTCCTTTGATAGAAAGAAGACAGTCATATTCGTTACTATGTAAACCTTTAACAGTTTTTAATATTGCTTTGTTTAATTCTTTAAGTTGTTTTTCATATAAAGAAATTGCATTATAAGAAGTAGCAATAGCAAGATTTATAGGTTCATATAAAGCTTTATCAAGTCTATATGAATCGCGAGCGGCTTTTTGCAAAAGCTTTGCTGTATGCTCAGTATCAGAAAAACGATTTTTACCTTTTTCGTTAAGATATTCAATTAAATCAGATAATTTCATATTAGCTATCTCATCTGGGGAATAGAAATCTGAAATTACTGAAATTGAGGTATGTCCAAATTTATCAGAAAAAGGATGCTCAGATTTTTCTAAAACAGCTAGCTCGCTAAACTTAAGAAAAATATTATTTAAAACATATTGTTTTTCTCTAGTCAAACATTCAACGACATGAAGACGTTGTCTAGTCAGACGTTGTAAGGCTAAAAAAGTAGAAGCATTGAATGGACTAGAAGTAATTTTACCAACACGAGCAAAATCACAAATAACTTTTGCATCAAGAGGATCAGTTTTATCAAGATTAACAAAAGATTCTCTGTATGCAGCAATTACCTTAGGATTAATACAATACACTAAAGGCTTAAATTCAGTAAGTTCAATAGAAGAAGCAAGTATACAACATAAATGGAAGCTATAAAAAGAGGTAGATTCCATATTAAAAACAACATACTTGAAATTGTTTTGATGAAGACAATTAGAAATATTTGCTATCAAAACATTAGAACCTGGCTGATTGTTAGTAAAAGAGAAAGACAAAAATTTAGTGCCGAAAAAATCCATAGCAAAAGCATAGTTAGTGCTAGAACTAACATCAATACCGATAAAAAGAGTTGATTGAAGCTTATCTTTATTCAATTAAATCACCACCTTTCAATTCTTAATATATAAACTAGTAAAGGATTATCCCTAGCAAATAGCACATCAACAACCTCGCACAAATCAGAACTAAGCCTGAAGCATAGCCATCTGCTACGAATGTAGCTTCAGGTTTGAACAACATCTGGGTCTGAAGTTAATACTAAAAGTAAGGAAACAGTCTTTAAAGTGAAGTCACCAATTAAGGTGCAACATGGAGACGAAGAATACACCCAAGACTAGGTTTATACAAAAATATTATATCATATTATGTAAATATAATAATCCTTTACTACTTTACATTAAATTTTCTAAACAATCAGTTATTTAATGTAATTTAAACTTATAAAATTGATTGTTAAATATATTATACGAGGAG
>JAFRDD010000079.1 GCA_017404025.1 Clostridia bacterium | reverse complement strand
TTTTATATTTTTATTTAATTTTTTTATTTTAATAATTAATTCTTCTAAATTATTTTTTATTAAACTATCACTAATTAAAATATAATCAATATCAAAATTATTTTCTAATATTTCCAAAATTCCATCTTCATATTGAATATCTCTTCCGATTATTTTTATATTTTTATTTTCAATTAAATAATCATAGACTTTTTTATTATTTAATGCTATTATTATTTTCTTCAATTTCTTTCCTTTCAATAATATTTTTTTCAAAATTCGAACATTCAATTTTGGTTAATATATGGTCTTGTCCTACAAACATTAGACATTCTCCTTTTTTCAACGTCTTCATTTCTATTTTTTCTTTTTCTGTTAAATTAATATTTTCTTCCAATATCCTTATATTCTCTTCTTCTAATGCAAAAAAATTTTTAATACTTGAATTATTTAAAATGCTTTTTCCATATGCTCCATTTTCTAAGCTAAAAATATCAGAAATATCTTGAGTAATTGCAACACCACTTCCTCCATATTTTCTTATGGTTTTAAATATTTTATAAATAAAACTAGCAACTTCTTTATTTGATGTAACTCCTATTAATCTCCAAATTTCATCTAAATAAATAGCTTTTCTTTCACTTCTATTTTCTTTAATTTTATCCCAAAATATTTCAGTAAAAAGATACATTCCGTACTTTATATTATCTTCACCCAAATCATAAATATCTGCAATAATTAAATTATTATTTAATTCAATATTTGTATAATTATTGAAAAATTTCATTGAACCTTCCACAAATGGTAATAATTTAATTTTAAATTTTATTGTTTTTTTATCTTGTCCCAAAATAAAATATAAATCTTGTAATCTTGGCATATCTTCTGGACTTTTAAATATTTTTTTATTTTCTATTATTTTATATAAACTATTGTCATCAAAATTAATTTCTTTTATATTATATGTTTTTATTAATTTTTCTTCTAATATTGCTTTTTCTTCTTCATTTAATTCTCCAAAAACTAAATTGAAGAATCCAATTAATTTTGAAATTTTAGAAGCCAAATATCCGACTTTCTCCTTCTTCGAGACTCTCTTTTCTAATATCAAATATATTTATATAAGTATTTGATTTAGGCCCAATCTTTATTTCACTTCCATTTAGTTCTTTACATAAATTGTTGTACTATAACGATAGGTAAAGCTTTGATATTATCTCTACTTTTTCCCCCGTTCCACACCGTACATGAAAGTTTCCCCTCATACGGCGTTCTATCATTTTCAATTAGTTTTATTAAAAAATTTTTATTTTTCTTTTTTATCATTAATTCTAAATCTGTTTATTCTTTTGAATTTGATTAAAAACTAATCTTCAATGACTTGTGGCTTTTCCTCCTTTTCTTATTATTAAAAATTCTCCGGTATTTTACCACTACTTTCACTAATACAAATTTAAGTTATATATTGACTAATATCATTAATACTTTCCTTAAAACCATTTCATTGGTTGTAAGACCTCCATGTTATTAGCTTCCCAAGTTCCAAAATTGTTATCTTTACATATACCCTTAGACCATTTCTATAAGCCTGTTATCTTACTAGTGCCTATAACACTATATGGATTTTCATAAACGAGACTCTTACTCATCCACAATAACAACACATTTTTGTGTTATATACCTTTCGATATATTCCCTGTTTAGACCCGTACATTCGAAATTTCGTCAGTATAAACTCTATTTATGAGTATGATATACATTCTAGTCTTAGGCATTTTATAGACCTCCGACATATCATTTACATATTTCACCTCTGAAATACTTTCCACACCTTAACGTGTTTGGATAAACTTCTGCCGACTTTACCGAGCTTAATACACACTAATTCTTACAAATTATTATGCATTTCGGAATCTTAAGGATAGCCTTTCAAGACGTTACTCTATCATTCGACTATTTACAATTTTAGTTCTAAATACTGATATATCAATATCTAGGCACATCTTTTCAATGTACAACTTGTCACACCTCTGTCAGGATCTATTACATATTGACTTACTCCTAATAATTTATATCTTAATATTAATAATTTTGTAAAAAAAGATTTTCCAGCTCCGACTTGTACCAAAAATACACATATTGGCATTTTTATATTTTTCACTATCGTATCTATCAATAAAAACTAAAGAATTATTGTAAATATTTGTACCAATAAAAATTCCATTTTGATCAAATATACTAGAAGAAATAAAAGGATATGTTGCAAGCATTCCAGAAGTTAAAACATTTCTTTTTGCAGAATTTTTTATTAACTTATTGTTATCCATAATAGGTAAACATGATAGAAACATCTCTTCTTGCCTAAAATTAGCTCTTCTTGTCTCCAGTCCTTTGCTTTGCGCTATTCCTTCCACTTTGTTTAAATAATATTCTAATTCCTTTTTATCTTCAGAATATACAATTATGTAAATATATAAAAAATACATATCTTCATTATTTACCTGAATCTCTTTTCTTATATATCTTGCATCATTATATGTGAAAGCTGCAATATCTATATCTTGTCTATTTTGGCTTGCTTCTT
Source organism: Clostridia bacterium (assembly GCA_017404025.1). Taxonomy (GTDB): domain Bacteria; phylum Bacillota; class Clostridia; order TANB77; family CAG-508; genus CAG-269. Next base: position 750 of record JAFRDD010000079.1, on the reverse strand, counting down.
TTAATTCAGCCCCTACATTTCCTATATGATACGTTAAATCTTTTATTATCTTGTAAGAGTCCTGTTTTTCATAAAAAATTGAAATGTTTATATTTAAATTTGACTCAATTAGAGTCTTTAAAATTATATCATTTTGTTCTCTAAAATAATTTACAATAATTAATCCTGCATAAAATAAATTATCAATTTCGAAATATTTAGGATTTTGCATATTTATATATGCTGGTGCTATTTTATCAATCTCAGAAAACATTCCAGATAAATTTTTATTATTAATATTCCTTTTTTTTATTATTTCTTTAAAAATTTTTTTCCTCCTTTTTATTTAAAAATATTTTATTATCTATTTTTTTTTATTATTATTTATTGCAATATTTTTTTATTAAAATTTTATTTTTTATTATTTTAATTTTATTTATAACTATTTTCTTTTATTATAATTTGAAATTATAATCTTTTATTTTTTATAAATATAATTTAAAATTTTAAATAATTATTATTCTAATTTTGAATTTTTATAATTTTGAATTTTAAAAATATTTTTATTATCCATTTTTCTTATTATTATTTATTGCAATATTTTTTTATTAAAATTCTTTTTTTTATTATTTTAATTTTATTTATAATTATTTTCTTTTATTTTAATTTGAAATTATAATTTTTTATTTTTTATAAATATAATTTAAAATTTTAAATAATTATTATTCTAATTTTAAATTTTAATAATTTTGAATTTTAAAAATATTTTAT
>JAFRDD010000078.1 GCA_017404025.1 Clostridia bacterium | reverse complement strand
TTTTTGGATTCTTTACCAATTGTATTAATGGTTCTTCACTTGGTGGATTTTTACTTGGTCTTAATGTAAATGCTCTATCTCCATTTCCATCATATATTGCTGCCATTAATATTGTGTTTCCTTCTTTTACTGCTTGCAATCGATCTTCTACTGTGTAATTATATGTTAATGTTTGCTCTCCATCGTTCTTTTCTACCATGTTTCCATTTGCATCATATTTGTAATTTACATCTGTTTTTCCTGTCTCTGTTTTTCTTGTTAATTGATTTAACTCATTATAACTATAGCTTGTCTTTATATTTTGGTCATTTACTTTTAATTCTTTGCTTATTCTATTTCCAACATTATCGTAAGAATATGTTGTATAACTTATTGCTCCATTTGTATTTTCTTTGATACATTATAAAAATCAATAAGCTGTGCATATCATTATTAAAGTATATTAATTAACACTACTTATTTTTTTACATTTATTCTATTTTTTGTATAACAATTTCAGCCGAACCTTCTTCTAATGAATTATACTCATCTAAATGTATATGAGTTCCCACCGGAACATCAGATTGTGCCAAATTAGCAAAATGATTTGCCAATGATAACAATCCTTCTTTATTTGCTGATATAATGATTTCTCCATTAAGATCATTAACTTCTATTTTATAATTTTCTTCCCAATTTAACATTATACCATTATGTGAATCATAATTATTAATATTTAATATTACTTCCATAATTTTAATCCTCCAAATAAATATGAATATCTTTAATAACTTGCATTTTACCCGGTTTGGCCGGATTTGGTTCTAATATTTCAAAATTAACATGTGAACCACCTCCATGTCTACCAAGTATGTCGTTCTCTCCCATTCTAAATACTCTTGTTCCATCTGCTGATACAAATCTACCACTTCCAGGTACAGTCTCTGTATATCCTTCTCCTAGAAAGTCAGATGCCAAATCTAATACATCCTGTGTTTTCATAGTCGAACCATCAATAAGTCTACTATTAATATCAACAGACTTTAATTCACTTTCAGCACTGTTAAAATTACTATGATTTACATTTGTACTTCTACTTTTCTCTTCTGTAAAATGTGAAACGGCATTCTCAGCTGGAGAAGTTACTGATAAAAGTGCTGTTCCAGTTGATATTGTACCTGCTATTGTAGTTGATGTTGCTTTTACAAATGCTTCTACCTTTGCAAAGTTTCCTACAAGTACTGCTTCTCCATATGCACTATTATTCTTTTTTAAATTGATTTTTTAATCCCAGAAAATTTTTCTATTAATTTTATTTTTATATTAACACTTAGTTTTCCTTATATTTAGCTTAATTTTACATATTATATTATTTTAATAATACATAAATATTTTTTAATTCATTATTTTGCTTTATTGTTGCTATTATATTTGTTGCAAATTCTATGCATGTGTCTTCTTCGTTAATTTCATAATCTCCTATACAATATATCTGAGATTCACTATCAAAATATTCATCTACTTTTTCTGTTGCATAATCATATGCCATTCCTGGTTGTATTTTATCATTTTCTTCAAGTATTAATTTTCCTTTTTGATATTTGGGTATAGTCAGTTTTTTCTCTTTCCAGTTCGTTCTAGGAGAACATCCCCATATATATTTTGCTTCCATTGTTGAAGACTCTATAGATATTGTAATATAATTCAATAATATATATATATCACTATTACGATACGGAAAAAAATCAAATGAATACTCCTTATCAATATATTTTATTTTTCCCTCATAAATTTCTGGAGTTATTTTATAATAAAATTTAAACATCTCTTTACCTCTTCTCATTTATATTCTTTAAACAATAGATGCACTATTGTATTAGTATCGCTATCAATAACTAATTCCCATATTCCTTTAGTTCCTCTAAAGGTTCCTTCAGAGTTCCACTTCAAACCATTTTTTAATATTACATCCTTTGTTGGTTTTGATGCTGACATTATTTCATCTAACAATAGATTTGTGCCTTTCTCTATGTAAGGTCTAGATAATTCCCCTTTATTTTCTCCTTTCAAAACAATATCTTTAATATGATTTTCAACAGTTTTTGACATTTTTAAATCTTTTGCTTTGGGTATATTTATTTCATTTGAGTCGCTTAAACTTCCTCCACCACTTGTTTCTTCTGTAAAATGTGAAACTGTGCTATCAAATGGAGAAGTTACTGATAAAAGCGCTGCTCCAGTTGATATTACACCTGCTATTGTAGTTGATGTTGCTTTTACAAATGCTTCTACCTTTA
>JAFRDD010000077.1 GCA_017404025.1 Clostridia bacterium | reverse complement strand
GTCCCTTTGTCAAGTTGACAAAGGGACGGTTCTCATGGCAACTCTTTTTCAATAAAGCTATATAAAAAGCTATAAAATTAAACACTAATATAATCCTTTATTTCTTCAAACTTTGCTTCTCCTATTCCCTTAATATTTTTTATATCTTCTATTTTAGAAAATTTCCCGTTTTTCTTTCTATATTCTATTATTTTTTCAGCAGTTGTTTGACCAATTCCTGGCAAAGTTTTTAGTTCTTCGCTATTTGCAGTATTAATATTTATCAATTTTTTTGTTGTACTTTTATTTGGCACATTAACTGTACTTTGAGTGTTAACATCATTATTAATATCACTTTTTTCTGGAATATAAATTTTGCATTCATCTTGTAACTTTTCAGCTAAATTAATATTTGTTAAATCAGCATTATCTTTTAATCCATTAGCTAATTCTATTGCATCTTTAACCCTCATATCACTTTTAATCTCTATTACGCCCGGGCTATTTACAGCTCCAGAAATATATACCATTATTTTTTCTATATTTTTTTCAGAATCCTCTATTTCATTATTAATATTATAATTAGCATTTTCATTAATATTTTCAATGATAATATTATTTTCATCTTTTTGATAAAAATAGTATCCTACGATAACAATTATAATTCCTATCACTATTATAATAATTCTTGTCCTTTTACTTATTTTTCCCAATTTATCACCTCTTCTTTAATTTTATTAATGTAAATTAAAAGAGGCTTAAATTTGATTTTAAGCCCCTTTATTTATAATCTTTTCCTAATATTATAGTTATATCTACCTTAGAAGAAGTTGCTTTACTATTTTGCATAGTACCTACTCCCAACTCATTTTTTACTTTTTCTAATTGTGTTTGTTCAACATCTTTTTTATTTATTATTGTTGTTTTACTTGTTGTATTTGTCTGTTCTTTTTTAGTAACTTTATAACCAGCATTTTTTAGTTTTTCTGCAACACTTTCTAATGTTTTTGCATTACCCGTTCCATTCAATAACTCTATTGAAATTTTATCAGTTTCTGTTGTATCATCATTTTCTTCTTCATCCACTATATCTCTATCTACAAATAATTCTTGTATCATTTTTTTTGTTTCTGTTTTATTTACTACAAAGATACTTATATTATTAGTAGTATTCATATTAGGTGTTGTTCCTGGTAGTGTTGCTGTTAATAAATCCTCTACATTAAATTCTACTCCATAAGGAATATAATCTTTTACTACATTAAAGTCTATATTCGATTTTACATGTTTTTCAAATATATCAACCCATTGACCTATTTTTAATATATTTTCTAGTTTTATTGTTTGTTTTGCTACAGCTTTTATAAATTCTCTTTGTGTTTTCATTCTTCCAAGGTCATTATCTCCATATTCTACTGGATATGATGTCCCATTATTATTATGTCTAAATCTAACAACACCTTCTGCTTGTTCTCCATTTAAAACTTGTTCTCCCTTTTTTATGTGTATTGCTAATTTTTGTCCCTCATCATCATAATTCATATCTATTGGAACATCAAATGTTACTCCTCCTATAGAGTCTACTAATTCTCTTAACGCATTTGTTTCTATTACTACATAGTATTTTATATCTAGATTTGTTATTTCATTTACTTTATCTAATACTTTTTTGGGATCTTGACTTATTCCATAGATAGCATTAATTTTATTTCCTGCTGTTGCTGATTTTGTATTAGAACCTACATATGTATCTCTTGGAATTGATAATAATGTACCTTTTTGAGTTTTAGGATTATATGATGCTACCATAATTGTATCTGTTAATTTTGCATCTATTCCATTACTAACCCCTAACACTAATACTTTAATCTCTGGAAGATTTTTCTTAGTAAATTCATCATGTCCTACCACTGTTGCAAGCATTCCTGCAATTCCCCCACCATTCTTTTGTGTTTTATATATAAACCATCCACCAGCTACAAGAAGTACTAGTAATATTACTATTAATACCTTTTTCCATAATTTCATCTTTTTCTTTGGCTTTTTTCCACTATTCTTTTGTTTTTTTCTTTCTTTATCTTTCACAAATATTCACTCCTAATTTATAAAGATGGCATAATTATAACATTTTATTAGTTTTTTAGCAACAAAAAAAATGAATTTCACAAAAAATTCATTTTTTTACATTTTTTATTATTTTAAAAATATATCTATTACATTATTTTGATATAGAATATTTCCTATATATGATTCGCTAAGTGGCTTTTCTACTACATTCTGAGGATTTAAATTTACCGCTATTTTTATTACTTCTAATGAAATAAATATAATTGTAAATCCTAAAATAATTCCATATACAACTCCACCAGCTTTATCAAATTGTTTTACAATTGGAAGCTTTGTTATTAAATCTGCAAGAGCTTTAACAAATATTAGACCAAATTTTATACCTAAAAATAGTACTATTATTACAGCAAATCTTATAGCATTAATTGCTATATTTCTTGCAGTAGGCTGTAATACATTGTTTTTAGCATCTTCTATTAGCTTTCCTTCTAATTCTTGAACATAATTTCCTTTTTCCTTTTCTTTTTTCTCTTTTTCTACTATAGCAGTAACATTCTTATATACTGAATTTTCAATAGTTTCATCAATATTAGTTGCATTAATAATTAAATTAGAAATTGGCGTACACAAAATAATTACAGCTATTACAGCAATAATGGTTGTACAAAATCTTACTGCAACCTTTACTAATCCTTTTTTATATCCATAAAAAACAGCTAATGATAAAATACCAATTATTATTAAATCGACAATTATTCCCATTTTTACCTCCTATAAATTAATTATTTCTATTTTATCTCTATAAATTATTCCTGCTATCGAATTTGATATGACTATATTTGTAATTTCTTGATTTGCTATATATCTCTTACTTAGCCAACCATTTGTATTTATGAAATGAACTTCAGCCCCCATATTCAATGCAATCATATTTTCATAAGTATAAACTTCTTTTGTAACTTCTGAAGAAGTATATGTAATAGTATTTTTATTATTTATATTAATTATATTCAATACTGAATTTGCTGTAAACAATCCTGTTGACTGTTCTTCTACATTTGCAATATTATTTTCTAAGTCAATTGAAGAAAAAGTTATTTTTTTATCCATGTTATCGATTAAAATATCATCATTTTCATTTTCTATTATGTGAATAGAATCTGGAAACATACAAATTAGTTTATTCTTATCTTGATATTTTATATTTGTTACTAGCTTATTATTTTCAAAATTATATGTTTTAATTATTGAATTTTCTGCCTCTTTTTGTGCTTTTTCTATAGATATTATTTTTATTTTTGATTGAATCATTGTTCCAGAAGTATCAACTTCAGCTATTGCTAAATATTTATTATCATTAGAAATACTTGCATCTGTTGTACTAGTTGTTGACAAATAAGTATTAAATATATTTTTCCCATCATTATTAAATACTGATATTAGTGTTTTATAAGTTGTATCTGCTATTACAACTGCTACATATCCATTTTTATTCACATGCACTTGATATATTTCTCCTGAAACCATTGCTTCCCACTTTATTTCTTTATCTTCTACAGAATAAACTTTTTGTCCCTTTTTTTCAGCTACCGCAAGATATCTACTTGATGAAGCAAATAATGGATTACTTATTTCTAAATTCAATTCCTTTTCTTGTTTTGCAAATGAATTATATATAACGAATTTATTTTTGTTCAAAATTCCTATATACCTATTAAATGCATATATATTCGGATTGTCTTCTGAATTTAATTCAATCGATGTTGATTCGTTTTGAAAAACTTCTTTTCTAAATACGTTTTTATCAATCCACACTTTCACTTGCTCATTTTGTTTATATAAGATTACTGATGCTATACCAGCTAAAATTATTATAAATATGAGAATTAATATTATTATCTTTTTCTTATTTATTTTTTTTTCTTCTACTTTATCTTCTGCAAAAAAATCTTTCATAAATTTTCCTCCACTAAAAATATACCAGTTTTTAGCAATTTTTTCAAGTATTATATAAATAATTTTAATATTTGCACAATTCCTATATAGCCAAAAATTGGATATAATAAATTTATTAAATTTGAAAATCCAAATAATGAAACTACAACCGCCACTATACAAATTATTTTCGCGATATGCGGATAATTATTTTTATTATCAGATACATTTTTAATAAATGCACTTCCTAAAGAAATTGCTGTTGTGCTTATAGCCAAAAGTATAACAACTCCATATATATTTTTTAATATAATATTTCCATTCAGTATATATATCATTGGTATATCAATATTTTGTAATTCATAAGAATTATTATTTAATAGAAAAAACATAAATATTGAAAGTACAAATACTATAATTCCTGAAACCATACTTATAAAAAATATTGACTTCTTACTATTTATATAATCTTTTACTGTTACTAAAATTGGAATAATCATAATAGAATTATAACTACTATACAAGATTCCACTTTTTAAAAATCCTCTATTTATATTATTTTCAATTATAATCAATTGACTTTTCTTGATTAATAATATCCCAATTATAAATATAGAGCCTATAATAATAGGTACCAATATTTGATTTATCTTTACTAATCTATTAGTACCGTTTTTCAAAACTATATAACTTATTAAAGCTAAAAATCCGCTTCCAACATAATTGTTTATTCCATATTCTTGATTAAAATAAGATCCAAATCCTGCAATCATTATAAAAAAACTTATTAAAATCAATATATTTATAATGTTATTTATTAACGCTTTTAAATACTTATTATTTCTTTTTATAATAAAACTCAAAAAATTATTATAATTTTTGATGTTTTTTTCTTTTATAATATTTAAAGCTTTATATACTACGATTGAAAATAAAAAAGTTGAGATACATAAACTTATAATACCGTTTTTTCCATATATACAAAAAAAAGTATATATTTCTTTTCCAGATGCAAAACCTGCTCCTATAAATGCACCTATAATTACCAAAATTACTTTAAAATTATTCTTCATAAAAAAACTCCCATATAATTTTATGGAAGTTCTACTTTTTTATTCTTTTATTCTTCTTTTTATCCAAACTACTATTCCTACAATAATAATTACTATTGGTACTATAAATATTATTCCCATAACTATTGCATTTTGAAATTCTGTTGCTGTATATACAACAGTTCCTGTTCCTTTTCTAACAGTAATATCTTCTTCTTTGTTTGTTAAATAAGAAATTGTATTTAATATTAAATCTTTATTAGAGGCCAATTGTATAAGTACTACTTTATAATTTGAATGAACTTGTAAATCTGAAGCAAAGTAGTTTTCACCATATATTACAAGTTTAGATTTTTTTGCTACTTCTCCTGTTTCTTCATTTTTATCCGTAATAGTTTTATCTATTTCTGCACCTATTAAAAATTTTCCTTTTTCCTCTTCTTCTACAGGTGTTTTACTATTATTTGTAAAATCTTTTCTAAAAAATGCTGTATCTTCTGTATAAACTAAATCTGTTTTAGAAATTTTTAAATCATCTGCTGATTCTAACATATTTATCTTAGTTGCATTTCTTAATATTACTCCTGTTGTTTTATAAATATCTTTAGTTATATCATGATTTTCTGAAACAGAAGGTATTATTATATTATTACTTGTTACCATTTTATCTGCATCTGTTTCTATTATTACACCTTTTTGAAATGGTGCAACACCATAAAGAGCAAGTATTTTATTGACATTTGGCATATCTACATCTGTTGTAATTGCTGCATTTAACCATAATATATTTCTTCCTGAATTTATATAATCTATAATTGCATTAGTTGCTATTTCGTCAAAATCTTTATTAGGTGTTGGAATAACTAATGTATCACAGTCTTCTGGTACTGTACCTTTTGCTAATAAATCTAATACTGCAATCTCATTTACTTCATTTGCTAAATACATATTTAAAGAATACATTCCATTTACTAGTGTAAATTCGCTATATCCTTCCAAAAAATATACTTTTGGCATAGAATTTGCTGTAACATTCATAATTGCATTTGTTAATTTTTGCTCTGCAATACTTATTACTTCATATGTTGTCATGTCATAAGTAACTAATTCCTCAGGGCTTATGGCTTTAGTTTTCCCATTACTTTCTACCACTATTCCTTGTTGCCCACTTGCTATTTCATATTTTTCAATTAAATCTGGTCTTGTATTCTCATTAACAATTTCTACATTTATTTTTTTATTTGCATTACTATATTGTTTTGCTAATTCGTAATTTGAATCACTTTCTTCATATCTTAGAAAATAAATATTAACATTTTTTTCTATATTACTTACTTTCTGTTTACTATCTTCTGATAATGAAAATAATTTTTCTTGACTAAAATCAATAGGGCTCCAGTTTTGTTTATGTACAATAATATTAATACATATATATATTGCTATTATTATTAATATTAATAATACTGTCATAAAACTATCAACTAGCCATTTTTTCTTTATAATATTTATAAATTTATTTTCTTTCAATCCATTTTCCTCCTATCTTGCGCATTTTCTTCTTTGCATAATTATTATAGTTAAAATCAAACTACAAACTGTAAATGTAATTAATGTAATTGTATCTGCAATATCTATTTGGCCAGTTGGAAATTTAGAAAATACATCTATTAATGAAAATTGTGTAAATACATTATTTATTGCTGGCAAAATCCATAATAATATAAAAAATGATGTTGAAATGACTCCCCCTAGCATTTGGTGTTCTGTAAGACTTGATGTAAATAATCCAAAAGATATATAACTCATTGCAAGTAATGTAAATCCTAACATTGATACTAAAGCTGTAATTATATGTGGATTTCCAAAAAATGATAATATAGCAAAATACATAAATGTACATAACTCTGTTACAATAATAACTAAAGTAGCTGCAATAAATTTTGCAATTACAACTCTTGTTATACTAATTGGTGCAGTCAAAATAAGCTGTTCTGTTCCATTTTTTCTTTCTTCTGAGAAAGTCCTCATAGTAATTAAAGAGATAATAAATGTTAATATCTGCGCTCCTGAAAAAAATATATATTCGAAATTTGTACTTTGAGCACTAAATACGCTTAACCAAAAAAACAGACTAAACATCATTAAAAATACCCCTATAAATACATATCCCACTGGTGAGTAAAAATATGATTTAAATTCTTTTTTTATTATTGTCAACATTATTTATTTCCTCCTTCTTCAATTAAATTAATAAATGCATCTTCTAATGTAACATCTGATTTCTTCATTTCAAATATTGTTATATTGGCTTTGGCAAATTCAGTAAAAATTATTTTTCTTATATCTATATCTTTTGGAGTTGATATTATATATTTTTTTGTTCCGTCCTCATTTTCAGTTACTAATTCTATTTTTTCTATTTCTTTAATTTTCTTTATTATTTCAAGAATTTTATTTTCTTTATCTTCAACTGTAACATAAATATCATTTTTTCCAGAAACTTTTTTCTCTAAATTTTCTGGCGTATCAATAGCTACTATTTCTCCTTTATTAATAATTATAACTTTTTCACATATTTGGCTAACTTCTGATAATATGTGTGAACTTAATATAACTGTATGTTTCTTTCCTAAACTTTTTATTAAATTTCTTATTTCTGTGATTTGTTTTGGATCTAAACCAACTGTTGGTTCATCTAATACAAGTATTTTAGGATCTCCTATTAATGTTCCTGCCATACTTACTCTTTGCTTATAACCTCTTGATAATTTTCTAATTAGTTTATTTTGAACATCCTTTAAGTTCATGTCTTCTATTACTTTTTGTATTTTATTATTTTTCTCTTTTTTATCTACTTTTCTTAGTCCTGCCATGTATGCAATAAATTCTTTTACAGTCAAATCCATATATAATGGAACTCCTTCTGGCATATATCCTATTTGTTCTTTAGCTTTTATGGGATCTTTTAATGTATCATATCCATTTACTATAATCTTTCCGTCTGTTTGTTCTATAAATCCGGTTATCATATTCATTGTTGTAGTCTTTCCAGCTCCATTTGGGCCAAGTAATCCAACAATTTCACCATCTTCTATTTTGAAACTGATATTTTTTATTGCCTCAAAATTTCCATACTTTTTTGTAACATTTTTAATTTCAATCACAAAATACTCCTCCATTCTCTTTTAAGATTCTCTTTTAGCTAAATAGCATATTATCATTTTCTTTTTTTAAAGTAAATATACTTCACAGAAAATTCACAAAATTTTCAACAGGGACGGTCCTTTTTGAAAATTTTTTTATTTTTTCAAAAAGGACCGTCCCTGTTGAAAATCTAATTTAACTTTTTCTTTCATTTTTTGTGAATTCTTAGTAAAAATGTCCCGTTTTTTACTTTGAATTCTCAGTGAAAATGTCTCATTAAAAATTTAAAAATAAAAATAGAATTCTTAGTAAAAATGTCTCATCAAATTTTTACTTAATTCTTAGTGAAAATGTCC
>JAFRDD010000076.1 GCA_017404025.1 Clostridia bacterium | reverse complement strand
AATATTCTTCTATATATTTTTCCCAAGTATCATTATCTAATTTTATATACATAAGTACCCTCCGAATAAAATTTATATTTTTATAAATTTTACCAAGAGGGCACTTCTAATATCTAGATACCAAATCCTTTACGCTTACTACTGTATCATTAAGTATTTGAAAACATATTTTATATGCAGAATCAAAGTAACAGTTTGATAAATATCTAAAATCACTACATATATTTTTACTCCAATCTATTTTCACTTCAAATTCATTGTCATCTATATCATAAAATGACTTTTTATCAGAAATTCAAAATACTCTTTTATTCATCCATTTACCCTCTTTCTAACTATATTAATTCAATTTTTTGTAAATCTGCAATACTCCTTGGAAGATTCCTACGGTATTCTTCTGCATCTTCTTTATTTAAAAAATACTTCACAATTCTAAACATAGTTTTATCCGTATCTTTATCTATTAAAAATCTATATTTAAAGTTCTTCTTATCCATTAATTCTACTGATTTTACCTTAATATTATACCATGATGTAAGTTTATATACTCCAACCTCTGCATCAAATAGCTCATACACTTTACCTTGAAGAAACTGCAATTCAATTCCATCTTTTTCTATAAGCTGATTTTTATCAAAATCCTTTGTTCCAACTACTTCTATATTTTCTAGGTTACAAATCTCTCTAAATGCTTTATCTTCAATTAAGCATCTGTATAATCTATCTATTAACTGTGAATCTCTTTTTAATATATTATTTTGAGGATTAAACAAAATTCCTAGTTTATTTGATAATAAATCAACCTTTTTCCAAAATTCTATTAATGAATCTAATCCATCTTCTTCAGTTCTATTCTCAAATCCATTTTTTAGTTCTACTCCAGCTATTCTTCCTCTACCATTCATAAAACATTTATATATATTAGATATTTCAACTATTTCTGATGTACTTTCTGCCTTTCCAATGTTTATAGAAACGTTAACTGTCATACTGTGTGCTTCTTCATCAATTATATATTTTATTATTAATGACTCTTTACCTATAGATTTAAATAAACTCTTATGCAAATCTGCATAGGGCTGTCTTTGAAATTCCATTTCTATATTCATTTCACCATATCCTATTAATAATTTAAATGGTTTAGGAAATGGACTTGGTTTCAAAATCAGTTTTCCAGACAAATCGCTAAAATCACTATTCCTCAATGGCATTTTTAACAAATCATTCACTTTGAACTTAACACCATTTAATTCAATATAATCGGATATGATTTCTGCCTCTTGCTGAGTCCTATATAAATATTCACTAACTTCTTTAGCGTTCTTAATGCTTTTAATATTATCACATTTTAAATCAGCTTTAATATTAACATTTTTGCTTTTTGGCATAATAGTACATATATCATTATCAATTTGAACATATTCAAATCCATCTGGCAAAGTGTTATTTAAATTATCTAAGATTATTTGTGGTATTTTATATACCATTTTATCATCTTTTTTAAATGCATTTTTAAAACTTGTAAACAATTATATCACCAATCCTTATTTATAACATTGTAAACTATTATTTTTGATATAAGTTCATATTTTTCTGTATCACTACAATTTAAAATATTATCTTTTATTAAAAAATCAATTAATTCTTTTCTATCATTCTTATTAGAAACCATAATATATTCAATATCATCATATTTAAAATTAAGCCACAAATGTTTTAATTTTTTTATAGCTTCAGAATATGTATTATACACTATAGGATTTCCAGAATATATTGGTGGTATAATTAATTGTATTTTATCCTCTTCTGTTATTTGGGGAACATATCTCCATTCCTTTTCATCAGTAAAATTTTTATTATCATATTTCCCATTTCTTAACATCTGACCTGCTATAGGTTTCATAAACAATAAATTACTTAATAAAAAATTATTATACTCATCAATATTACTATCTAAATTTTCTTCATTCATTGCCTTATTAAAAATATGTGTAAAATCTTTTCTTATCGCAGAATTACTATTAATGTAATTTATACATTGAATACCATTTCTTATACCCCAATTTTTATTTAAACCTATTCCAAATTGTCCATAATATCCCACATGTTCACTTAATCTTGAGACATTAATATCACAGAAACAAATCATAGGAAATACTATTTTCTTTAATTTATCTATTTCTAGATATTCAATGCTCTCCTCATAATATCTAGGTGCTATTGCTCTGTTACTTAAAATTTCCTTTAAATAATCTATTTTATTCATAAACTTAAATAACACATTAGCACTCTGTTTAGCTTCTGGAATCTCCACTTCTTCTTTCGCATCTCTTACTTCTAATGTAACTTTATCATTCACTTTCTGTATACTCCTTCTTTTTATTAATATCTTTTTTTAATATACCTATTTGTGATTTTGATAATATATCTGTTGTAAATGTATTTTCATCAATTGATTTCCAATCCCCTGCTACTACAATAATTGATTTACTTTCCTTATGAAAATCAAGTTTTTTTTCATTAATTAATTTGTTAAATACACTATCATTACATTTTAATTGTAATTTATACTTACCATCCCTATTAATAGGACACATTGCATTAATAATATTTCTCTCTTTATCATAATTAACAACTTTACATTCAACTAATCTCAACCCTTTTATTCCATACTTATAAATATGTAACGACCTAACATCTACAAGCATCCTCCATATTTTTACACCATTATAAAAATCATTAATATCATTATTAATACACATATTATAAATCTGTTTAATGGTTCTTAGTACCTTTTTATCTTTTTCATATTTGGGTTTACTAGTCACTTTCCCAGTATTTTCGATTAACTTTCCAGTATTTGCATTCATCAAATTAACTAATGCCTGTTCAAAATCAAATTTATTCTCTACATATTTTTTCCTCTCAAAAGATTCTTTTTGTACATTACATACTTCTTCTGTATGTGAATAAGCTGGTATTGCTCTAAAATAACTTGTTTTTACTCCTTTCAAATCAACTAATTTCATTTTTGCTTTACAGTTAGGAGTTTTACAATAAAAATATTCATTACTTTCAGCATATGTACAATCATTTGCATATATTTTTATTTTTCTTTCTTTATCTCTAAAAGCATAATTAGCCATAACATTACCTCTCTGTTTAAACATTATACATATTTATCCTAATTAATATTATAACATTAACTATATATAAATTTAAAAATCATTCTTACTATGTACTTTCCCCATAAACCTTGAACACTTTCACCCCCTTCAACCTCCCTATTCAAGCCATTCTAAAATTTATCCCCATAAACCTTGAACGCCATTTTCACGAAAAAATGATGGTATCGAATACCACTTATGCGTTCAAACTTTAGTGTAATTTCCCATAAACCTTGAACATTTTGCCCCTTTCTAATTTCCAATTTATTTCCCATAAAAATTCTTCATATTTTCCTGTTTACCTCCTGTCGTTAAAACGCCTGTAAATCCTGTATTTATCTACCTTTACAAACTTATCATTCTTCATTCATTTCCTGCTTCTGTTCCCCTTTCATGTCGGATTGCGAAGCATCATTAATTCAAACTTTATGAGGTTTTGTTCAAAGTTTATTGTCATAAGAACTTCTTTATATCTTTCCTGCATTAATTCCTGTATCTCTTACCGTTACTGGTCTTAGTCCTGTTTTCTTCTTCATCTATTCCCATAAAGTTTGAACGCATAAATAGTATCTGTTACTTCTTATGTGTTTAAGGTTTAGTGGAATTTCCATTAAAGATTGAACAGAATTTCTTCCTTGTTATCTTCTCTTTTTACTAGCTGTCGCTCCGAAGGGCTTTATTACTTAGGTTGATGGTATTTTTACATGTTAAGTATTTCCTGATGTTTTATATCTGTTTTTTATTATTCATGCACAAAAAAAGAACTGGGGATTTTCTCCTCAGTTCTCTATTTATCGAGGTTTATTATGTTTTTGTTGTTTGTTCTTTCTCCCTTTTGGGTTTCCAGTTGTTGTTCTCCGTTGGTTTTTT
>JAFRDD010000075.1 GCA_017404025.1 Clostridia bacterium | reverse complement strand
TTCCTAATGGAATAAATATCATATCTTCATTTATTTCTCTATTTGTATTTTTATTTTCTCCATTACTATAGCTATTTTCTTTCTTTTCTCTATTTATTGCTATTATTGTTATACTTCCTGCTACTACTAATACTATTAATAGTGCTATTCCTGCTTTTCTTACTTTTTCATTTTTTGAGTTTACCATTATCAAGATTATTACTGCTGATATTGCAAATATAACATATACCCAGATATTGTCTCCTGTTTTTGGATTTTTTACCATTTGCATTAATGGCTCATCACTTGGTGGATTTTTGCTTGGTCTCAATGTAAATGCTCTATCTCCATTTCCATCATATATTGCTGCCATTAATATTGTGTTTCCTTCTCTTACTGCTTGTAGTCTATCTTCTACTGTGTAATTATATGTTAATGTTTGCTCTCCGTCGCTCTTTTCTACCATGTTTCCATTTACATCATATTTGTAATTTACATCTGATTTTCCTGTCTCTGCTTCTCTTGTTAGTTGATTTAACTCATTATAGCTATAGCTTGTCTTTATATTTTGGTCATTTACTTTTAATTCTTTGCTTATTCTATTTCCAACATTATCGTAAGAATATGTTGTATAACTTCCATTTGGTCTTGTTGTTTTTACTACTCTATTTTTCGCATCATATTCATATGTTGTAACATTTCCATCTCTATCTGATACTGTTTTTAAGTTATCTATTACATCATATGTATATTTTACTGACTTACCATCTGGGTATACTATTTCGTTTAATCGACTTAATTTTTTAAATCATAGGCTAGAAAAAACAGCCTATGATTTTAAATTTTTACTATATAATATTCTTTAATAGAATTTTAATTATTCTATTTAAATATTATATTAAATATTATTTAAGAAAAATATCTGGAATAATATAAATACATTTTAGTGAATTATTTAAATCCACAACACATATTAAATTTTTATTAACCTTTATTACATTATCCGACTCTAAAACTATATTATCTCCTATACAAATAACTCCTTTTTTATCGTCAAATTTAGTAATAGTATTCTTAAAATATTCTTTTGGATTAACTACTTTATCACTATAATTATAAACTGAATTTTCAATAATTTGGGATTTATCACTTATATTAAGATAAACCTTTCCATTTTTATATTCTGGCAATTCTATTTTACACTTTTGAGCATTAACTAATGGAAGGAAACCAAATATATCTATAAATTCATCTGTGTGATAATCAAGTACCAATTCAACATAATTAATAGTTAATGAATATACTCCTATGTAATCTTTTGAGCAATTCAAACTATGTGTTTTATAATTATAAATCATCTCTGTCATTATTTAACCTCCTATATTGATTTATATACAAAATGCCATACAGTATTTGTCTTAGGATCTATTAATAGTTCATATATTCCAGTACTTCCATTAAAATCTCCTTCAACTCTCCAATACAGCGCACCTGTTCCTTGAGGATCAGGAATTGGAGATTCCTTCTCTATTATTTCTTTTATTAACAGTTTTGAATTTTGATATGGTCTATTTGTATGCCCTTGAACAGTTTCACTAAATTGCAAATTATCAACATCAATACCATATTTATTGGTATTACTTTTATTATTTAAGCTTTCTCCATTACTCTTTGTATTATCCATATTATCATAACTAATTGTTCCGGAAACAAAATTAACTACTGATTCGATTAGTGCATCTGCTGACGCTGCATTTAGACTTATATTTGTTCCAGCTACTACAAGTTTATCTCCATTCACTATTATGTTTATTCCTTCTTCAACCTTAGAAACTTTAGCAAGTTTCCCTAAACTACTTAGTGTTGGAGCAACTATTCCCGCAGCATATCCAACACAAAAGCCATCATCATCTGGAGCTATATCTCTATATGATTGAACCATTGGTATAACTGTTTCTTCATTAAATTTATTGTAACCATAACCAAAATCTCCTGAATATATAAAACTTGCTCCACCTTCAATCAATCCCCCAATGGTTCCTATTAATCCAGAGGTTATTGATGAAAAGGCTCCAATTGCTGAACTTAAAATATACTTTCTATTTTCTTCGTGAATTTCCTCTAATGGTGTAATCTTAATATAATTACTATAATATGCACTTTCTGAATACGAATCCTTATACCCAGGATTGTAAATTGATATTTTCATCAAATCACTATCACATAACTTTTTCATTTCTTTTTCTAGAGCGTCTGCTATTTCATTTGCTTTTTTAGTGTTTAATTTTCTTAATTCTTTTATTTGATATTCATATAATTTTGATTGTTCAGCTTTTTGATTTGTATTTTGTGTATTAAGTACTGGCCCTTGTTTTACTTTAAGTATTCTATCTATTTGGCTTTCTTCATACGAAATTTGTTTTTGGGCTACATTTTTTCCTTCTCCCACATCTGTTCTTTTGTTATTTTTATTTACTACATTTTTTACTGCATTTGTTACACTACTTACTACATTTTTTACTGTATTTGTCACTGCGTTTTTTACACTACTTACTGCATTTTTTACTGTTGATACTACATTACTTACTGCATTGCTTATTGCATTTCCTACATTCTTTACTGTTTGTACTGTTGTATTCCATGCATTTTTTACACCATTTACTACACTTTTGCCCCAATTTGATATCTCATTCCAGAAGTGTCCACTTGGATCTACATAATTTACTGGATCATTATTTGTATATAAATACAAGTTTCTGCTTAATGGATTTGTTATTTCTCCTCTATATGTATCTTGGCTTATAAATCTTCCAGTTTCTGAATCATAATATCTTGCTCTTAAGTATTGTAATCCT
>JAFRDD010000017.1 GCA_017404025.1 Clostridia bacterium | reverse complement strand
GTGGATGTGTTGTGCTATTGGAATCCTGACAATAACCTCACAGATACTTGAACGGTTATCTGCAATGGTCTTAAATCTGATGAATTGAATACAACGGTATTCACGGGGATAAATTAAACTTTAATATATAGAATAAATAATGTATTGCAGTTATTTTTTGTCAAAAAAGCCAAAATTAACAAAACATTTATATATAAAGTAAGTTAAAAAAAATAATTAAATACTCATTACTTATTTGAGTATTGAATTTAAAATTAAAAAGTGATGACAGATGGAGGATAAAATTAGAGTAAACTTTAATATGGATAAAACAATCCATACAAGAGTAAGGCGACTTGCTTTAGATACTGGAAAAACTGCAACAGAGTTATATATAGAATGGACTCTTGACGGTTTGCAAAAAGCAGAAAAAAAGCAGAAAAAACTTAATGATTATTAGATTAGTAAAAAAATAGTAGAAAATGTTCTAAATTAAATGGAGTGGATTTAGAACATCAGAAAAAACACACTATTATTTTTACAAATCCAATTATTTAAAGTTTTTTCTTAAATCATATGAAAATAGAGGGTTTAAGAAAATGGCAAAAAGAAATAATAATGTAATAAGTTTTAGAACTTCAAGTGATGAAAAAGCAAAACAAATCAAAAAGGAAATAAAAAACTTAAAGGGTACTGAACAATTTTATGCAGAAACAATTATGGAAGCAGGATTATGTGTAAAAAGAAACCCATCAAAAAAAATTGATGATGGGGATTATACAATTATGCTCCCATCTAAAACAGAACTACGCATTAAAAGAAAACATGTTATCAATGAAAGAGATGAATGTATCAAAAAAATAATTGAGTTAAACAAAAAATTAGAGGGTTTGAATCTTCAAGCAGAGAATTATTATCCTGATGAAAATATTAAAAAATCCGATGGAATCATTAACATTTTTGATGAAAACGGAAAACAATTTACGGACAATCCAAAATAATTTATTGTTTTAATCTTTATATTTTTTTAACTAAATTTGGGTATACTATATAGTATACTCATTTAAAAAATGTTTTAAGTTAAAAAAACATTAATTAGACAGTAAAATTAATGTTCTTTATAAAAGGTTAAACTTAATTTAAACAAATAATCTGTTAGAATCCGTAAAACTTAATTCAGAGAATCTTATAAAAGAGTATACTATATAGTATACCACTTCTAAAAGACCATAATTTATTTTAATAAAATAAAATTACTTGAATTAATTAAATGAAATATTATAAAGTTAAATTAAGATAATTCCAAGTATTAACATTTTTAAAATTTGGAAATAAAGCCATTCATCAAAAATAATAAAATGGGTATACTATATAGTATACCGAACGAACGGATACCGTGCAAAATTGACAAATTGAATTTATTTTTTTTTCATAATTAATATATATGAAATCTATATGATTATTCAAGTATTTAAATCTAACTATTTGTTTTTTTTTTGAAAAATTTGATAGGGGGTACTATCTCATTTGGTATACTATATAGTATACCAGTTAGTTCATATTTTAAAATTTGTTTATTATATGATTTGATGTAATATTTTTCTTTAATCTATTTATACTGATTAATTTTGATTTTATTTTTTATTTTTGAGTTAAATCTTCAGTTTTGTTTTAGATTTTAAGATTGTTGATTTAATATCATTTGGTATACTATATAGTATACCAATTTTTAGAATGTTTTATTAATTTTTATGAATAGAAAATCTTTTGTTATTTGATTATTTAATTTTATAGTATTTATATATGATTTAGGTTTTAATTTGTTGGTATACTATATAGTATACTCAAATTCATATTTGATTTTAATGAGTTATTTTTTAAATAACGGCTATAAAATTGAATTTAGGATAATATATTAATTTTTTTATTTTTTTTTGGATTCTATTGGTTTTGATGAATATCCAAAAAAATTATATTTTGGGTATACTATATAGTATACTGTATACTATATAGTATACCAATTAGTTAATCTTTAATTTTGTTTTCATCATCTTAAAAATTTTTTTTAAGTTATCAAAGGTTAATCCTTTTTTATTTAGGCTGATTATTTGGTGGTTATAAAATCGGTTGTTAATAGTATTATTATTGAGGTAAACCTAAAAATTGATTTTTTGGTAATAGTGGGTAGTGAGGGAAAATATTATTTTTTTTGTGATGTTTTCTATCAGGTAAGATTTACCTATGAGATTCATTATTTTTTTTGGTATGATTTTATAATCGTAAAGTTTATAAAGGATTGTTTGATGGGTAAGAGTCAATAATGAAGTTAATGTTTTTTCTAACTTCAGAAGTATTAAAAAAAGTAAGTGATGGTGAGAATTTAAATGATGAATGGTACACCGATAAAATATCGTAAGTATGGAAAAGAAAAGACGGCAATAAACAAGAACATCCGATTTGATAAGGATGTTGCTGAAAGGATTAATTACTGGATTTGTGTTTTTAACCGTGAGAGCCGTGTTATTAAATTAACCAATGATTCTTTTATTAACATTGCTGTATCGGAATATATGAAACGCCTTGAAGATACTGAGAATGTAATAACGGATATAAAGCATAAAGCTATTGATTTTGAGGATAAATAAATATGAGAATTAAGGAATTTTTGAAATATTTGAATGATAATAATGTTGCAGAGGACACGGAAATTTTTGTGAATAAAAACCGTGTTGGAAGTGTAACCATTAGAGATAATAAGGTAATATTTTCTATGGATAATGCTCTTGAACAATACTATGAGTATAAAGACAAGATGAATGTTCTTACTGAGATGGTAACGGATATTAAAAAAGATGGTGTAATCGAAGTGTCTGAAATAGAGGCTGTTAATATTGCCAGTACATTGGAATTAGGATTTGATGAAGTTGTTGCAGAATTTGTAAAAAATGGAGTGGGAGTAAATATAGTATGATTTTAGGCAAAGAAACCAGTAAAAAAGGAAATGAAAGAGCATTTAGGAACGGAGATTTAATTAAAATACTGAAAGAATATCCAGAGGACAGTATTATTTTATTCCAAGATTTTAATTTTAAATCCAGTAAAAAACAAGTTGTCCGTGATGTTATTGTAAGACAAGAGCATTATCCTTTGAATAAATGTGAGAATGGGAAATCTATCATTTTGATTAATAAATTTTTGAATTTATGAAAAGGGGAATAATTTATGAATAAATTAGATAAAAGATTAAGGGAAAATTATTTGAATGAGATTAAAGAGTTTGTTGAATTTATGAGGACTAAAGGTTATGTTCTCATTGCAGATTTTGGCAGTACAAATATAAGGTTGAATTGTTACCGTGCCGACACGGGGAAATTTGCACCACTAAAACAAATGTTTGAAATTCCAAGTTGGATAAAAGAAAAAGTACCTGATTACTATAAATTGGATGTGGACAAAGAAATCGTAAATATTATTCATGAGGTGTTGCCTGTATTGGAGCATGAGGACATAAACAGTTATCTCATGTATTTAAAGTATTCAGAGGGATTAATTCCAACAAAAGAATTAAAACATGAGTTAAAAGAATTACGGAAGATGAGTAAGGATTTAATGACTAATATAGATGTTAATAATTACCATATACCATATGTTCAAGCAGACCTATTAAATAAAGAATTTGTTATTTATAATGATTCAAAAAAGGGATTAGAGAAAGGATATTATATTTATAATAAGAAATCTGATGACTTCAAAAAACTGGATGATAAAGATATTGCTCTAATCTTACAAGAGGGCTTTGGAGTTGGAAACTTTACTAATTTTGAAATTCATCGGAACATGAAAACAGTATACATGCACCGTATAGTAAATAGTGATTTGCCAACAAGATGGAACACAAATCAGAGGGCTATAAGTATCTGTAAAAATAACAAAGAGGGTTATGAGAGAATTAAAAAAGTAACTGATAAATTTAGATGAATATTCTAAAATATGTTAAGTTGAAAGACAAAATATTAATTTTTTGTCCTGAATGTAACAACAATACTTTTATATATGATTACGGACGGCAAGAGGTTTATTGTGATAAATGTTCATTAGTGGTTAAAAATAATGATTTGATGACATTGGCAGAAATGGAAGTATACAAATTATTTGATAATGGAAATGATAAAGGAACTGAAAATGATGGGTAGAATAATATAGGCTCATTCATATTATCTTAACGGGGTAATGATTTAATATACTTTTTTAATATTTTTATATAATATTAAGCTCATATGTTGCCCCGTTACACCATTTTTTTTTAGTATTTTTCATCCAGTATTATGGGATTCTTTGAGCATTGTTTTTAGTATTGGATGTGTTATTGGGTTCTTTTTTTTATTGGATTATCATTGCAGTATAATATATTTATAGTGGATGGTGTTTATTAATGACTAAAGAGAAACGGGGCAGACCTAAAAAAACGGTTGAAGTCCCCGTGTTTAATAATAATTCAGAGTTAAGGGATTATTTGATTCAGTTGGGATTGGAGATAACTGTTAATTTGAAAACAGAAGCTTTGAAAAAAGGGAATGTTAGAAAACCACAGATAACCAAAGCCAAATTAATGGAGTATAAAACAACATTAGAATCAATTAGGATTTTGAATAGTTTGATTAAAGATAAGGCTATTGATGACCTTGAGAATAAATTTAGATTGTTGGAGCAGTCTGTTTTTGAAATTAGAACTGGTAATACTTCAGATTCTGAAATATTTGAGTTATCTGATGAATTAAAAAAAGAGATTGCTGAATTTGAGAATGGTCTGAAAGCTAATAGTGAGGGGTAAAATTTTGAATCATAAGGAATTAATGAAAAAGGGAAAAGATGAATTTTTAAAGAATTTGAATGAACATGATTTTAAAGGGTATGTTGATTTGATAATTCAAAAGTATTACAAAGCCTATGTTGAAAATGATTCAGATTCTTTTGATTTGAATAAAAATGAATTGGAGTTTATAGTGGATGTTGGAGCATATCCAAATTTAGAGAATTATATATATTCACGGTTGCTTTTTTGGAGTAATAAAACATTATATAAAATATTTGATAATAAAAGGGATTTAGAATTAATCAGTCCCGTTAATGTTGATTTAAATACTAACTTTATTAATGCTGTTGAACTCTTTGATGTTGAACTGATTGATAAAATACTTGAAGAAGAAGAAAATGCAGAAAAAGAGAGATGTCTTTATTGTGAATATTATAAGCTGTATCATGATAAGGATGTTTAAAAACTTTTTTTTTGGTATGGTCTAATGATTTAATAAACTATATACTATAAGACTATATCTTAATATTGGTTAAGTGTTCCAAGTTGGAGCATTTACCAATGTTTAAATTACATCCAATATATTCAGTTATTTTCCAAAAGTATCTTTTTTTTTGAGTTATCCATGATAAAAAAATCTGATAACTCATTTTTATTTTTTTTTACTGGATTGGAAATTTATATTAATTATGGAGGTATAAATAATTAAATGTTATATGATGTTTTAATTGAAGTAAAAAAAAAGATTTTTTTTCAGGTGGGTAAGTTATAGAAATATCTGTATGTTACACCAGTAACTCACGGATATTACTATAGGTTACCTCTCTTTTTTTTATGAATGTATTCTACATAGGTTACTATTAGTATTTTAGGATACATTTATATATGTAATGAGTCCATATATTCATTTGAGGTTTTAGAACCTACTAATTTTAAATAGAACAATTAAGTATGCAAACATTTGGTAGATAATTACTTTTTAATCTGTCTACTCACTTTAAATAGAACTATTAAGTGGTTAAATATACTCATTCTCCTTTAGAATGGAGAATGTTAATTAAAAAACGAGGTGTTATAATTATGAAGCTATTATTTAAAGATAATGTTGCTGAAAGATTGACTAATGAAGAAATATCAGATATTGAAAATTTAATTAATCGTTTAGATTCCAATAGAATAATTGATTATGTATCTACTAATATTAATCATATATCAGATGAATTTGTAGATAATTATATTGATGGTTTAGGTTATTCTATCATCGATAATGAGTTATGTGTAGATTTTTTTATTAATAATATTAATTTGGTTTATGATTTTAGAAATCATAAATATTATTTTTTAGAATTACAACAAAATGAATCTTTACATCCTGATGACAATGTAGTATTTATTTACACTATCCGTGCAGGTGATTATTTTGAAACTGTAGAATGGGAACTGGAATCTGATAATGATAATTATATTAAAACAGTAATAAATGATGTTGGATATGATATATTTTATGAGAGTTTAGAGAATCATATTGAAGATGATGTACTCTCCGAAATTTATTCACAATGTATGAATCTATTAGACTATGAATTAAAAGAATATGGTTTAAGTTTTGAGATTGATAATGATTCAATAATATTATGTAACTCATAAATCTTTTTTAAGTAAACTTAAATTATCGGTTTACTTAATTTTATTTTTTTCATCCAAGAATATAACTATGTTATATTTTCTTTAATTTAACTGTAACTGCCTGAAATTACTGGAATTTTGCTAAATATTGTTAAAAATCCGTTATATCCAATTTTGTATTTTTCATTTTTTCACTCAAATTTTACTTATTTTTTGTCATTGTTTTTTTGAAAAATTATGAGTGGTTTAATTTTTTCTTCATCCAAATTAATAGTTGCTATTAATATCCTGATGGTTATTAGTATAACTTATTAAATTATGGGTGGGCTATTGTATTTGGTTGAAGTTGTTATCAAAGTGAAATTGTGGTACTGGTACATATATCCTAAATGCGAACACCATATACAAAAGCCCTATTTTTTGCCCCCGATTTTTTTTAGAGTAAAAAAATCATGAAAATTGACTGAACAATTTTTTGAATATAATTTATTATATTAAACAATTATTGTTTAATGAAAATATTATTAAACAATTTGAAGATAATTGAAGTAATTTTTTATTTTTTCTGAACAATTCAACAAAATAATGATATGAATTATATTACAATTCGATAGATTTAGTTAAACCTAAAAATATTATATTTGGAAAAGAAGCATTTAGAGGCGTTTTTGAAATTTTGATTTTGTACCTGAAGATTCAAAAATATTATAAAATCTGATTAAACCATGTTCAAAAAAATTATATAATTTTCAAAAGTGGTTTAACTGGAAAATATAATTGAGCATGAAAGAACATCATGCCCGATATATTTTCAATGTCTTACCTCAATAAGACAAAAAAAGATAAACCAATTTTTTTCTTAAAGAGTATATTTTAACCTTTTTGGGTTAAAGTGGTTATAAATTAAAAACTTTTTTTCAAATTGTAACCAGTTGTAAGTTATATTGGTACTGGTTTAAATAGTTTATTATTTTCTAACTATATTCTAAAATATTATATATTGAAGATTTGAGATAATATAATATGTTATACTATGAAAAAACGGATGTTAAACAATACAAAAGGAAAACCAGTAACGGGGATAAACAGTTTAATCAATTAAATTTAGGCTATGAATCCAAGTTTGATAAAGGGGATGAAGTGGCTATTATTAAATTTGATGAACTGGAAAATTTAGAGAGTAAAATTAATATTAAGTTAGATGAACTGGAATCTATGAAAAAAACGGTTGCTGAGTTAAAAGAACTTAATAATGTTTTAACTGATAAGGTTAATAAACTTGAATCGGATAAGGAGAATTATATTAATATGGTTAATGAGTTATCTGTTAAGTTGAATGATGATAATAAAGAGTATTCAAAAGAGATTAGTCAATTGAATAGTGTGTTTGCTGATAAGTTGGATTCTAAAGACAAAGAGATAAGTCAATTGAATAATGCTATTAATTCCTTATCTAAAGATTTGAACACGGCAAATATTGAATTGCAAAAAGAAAAAGACTTGAAAGCAAATATAATTATGAAGTATGAGGGTATTATTTCAGATGTTCAAACTAAATTATTTTTCAGATTATTCTGCACAATGCCAAAGAGTTATAAACAATTGCATGATTCAGAAATAAAAGAGATTGTTGAAGTAAAAAAAGAGGGATGAATTTGAAGTATAAAATAATCAAAGTGAATACCAATGAATACTATAACAGATTAAAGAAAAACCAAAAATTAAACGCTTTGATGTTGAAACGCCAAAGGATGAATAATAACTAACTTTTGTAATAATTCCACCATAAACTAATCATAAGTGTTGTTGGCTGTATGAGGTGGATGTGTTGTGCTATTGGAATCCTGACAATAACCTCACAGATACTTGAACGGTTATCTGCAATGGTCTTAAATCTGATGTAGCTATTCACAGTAACATTAACACCATTACTTCCCTGATAACATTTCATCAACTGCATATATGTTGATGGGAGAATTATTAATTATTTTTTCATGACTAATCATAAGTGTTGTTGGCTGTATGAGGTGGATGTGTTGTGCTATTGGAATCCTGACAATAACCTCACAGATACTTGAACGGTTATCTGCAATGGT
>JAFRDD010000074.1 GCA_017404025.1 Clostridia bacterium | reverse complement strand
TTGTCGTTTGCAAAACTCTAAAAGCATTGCAAATACTGACTTTTTTTATTTATAAATCTATTGAATCACTCCACTTTTTAGTATATAATTAACATATCAACTTAACAATAACATACTAAAAAGAAGGAGTGTTTCAATCATGTTAAATTATGAAAACCAATTAAGTCTTGGAAATATTTACCAAGAATGTGTAGAAATTTTTGAAGAACAACGCCCAGAATTTTTGAAACTTATGGAAAAATATCTTGATATTAATAAATATATTTCCTATGACTTCAAAAAGGCTTTTTATGCTGATACCGGCAGACCTAGAGGTTGTTCTTTGTATGGTTATATTTCAGCTTTAGTTTTACAAAAAATATTTAATATTCCTACAGATACTCTTCTAATTTTAATTCTTTCCTTTTCAGCAGATTTACGCCACTTTTGTGGTATTAACAAAGTTCCCGATAACTCTAAATGGACTAGATTTAAACAAGATTTTTGTAGCTATCTTAACAAAATGTTTATCGAACTTGTTGATATTACTGAACCTATTTGTGAATCTATAGACCCTGTTTTATCAAAAATGATTTCTTACGATACTTCTTGTATAGAGTCTTTTGTTACTGAAAATAATCCAAAGTACTCTAATGCCTGCATTCGTCAATTAAAATCTTACTATAAATCTATGGGCATTAAAAAATCTGATAATGATATTTACATGCAAGCTTATAAATCTATGCCAATTACTGCTTCAAGCGATTCATCTATTAGAAAAATGTATGCTAATGGACATTTTTGCTATGGCAGAAAATTTGGTATTATTACTAATGGTCTTGGTATTCCTAGACATATCGATTTCTTTGATAATGACTTTAAATCTAAACATAAAGATTTTATTTTTCAAGATATTGATTCTCCTGATTATGATAAAAGTCTTGCTGATAATAAAAGCTTGCAACCAATTCTATCTGATTTTTATACTCTTCACCCTAACTTTAAACATAATGATTTTCTTGGTGATTCTGCTTTTGATGCAGTAGATAGCTATGAATTTTTATTACATAAAGATGAAAACGGCAAAAGTCTTTTTAATCGTGCATTTATTCCTCTCAATTCAAGAGCTACAACAGATAAACCTGATTGTCCTCTTAATGATGATGGTATTCCTATCTGTCCTAAGGATAAATCTTTAAAAATGATTTCTAACGGCATTTGCAAAGGCTATCGGCAAACGTGCTACTAGACACACATGGATTTGCCCAAAAGCTAAAAGAGTTGGTGGCACTTTTGTCTGTCAATGTGAAAATCCTTGCACTGATTCCAAATACGGAAGAGTAAAGCATACTTATCCTGAAAAGAATCTTCGTCTTTATCCTGGTACATTGCGTGGCACTGATGAATGGGCTAATATATATAAAATTCGTGTCGTTGTAGAAAAAGCCATAAATCATATGAAATCTAATATGGCTATTTCTGGTAGAAAATCCAGAAATGCTTTAACTACAAAAGCAGATGTATTTCTTGCTGGTATAGCTCAATTATTTACTGTTATTATTGCAGATGCTATGTCCAAACCTCAATATATTAGAAGTATTAAGAAACTCGCATGTTAATATTTGGTTTTCAATGTTCAAAAAATTTATTATAATCCTACTGGAAATTATTGCCAATTTCTAATAGGTTATTTTCTGTGTTTATTTTTCTTTTCTTACTAACCCTAAACTATATTTATTTATTAATTTTATGTTACTTCATTTTTATAATTTAGTTTCGCAATTATCTA
>JAFRDD010000073.1 GCA_017404025.1 Clostridia bacterium | reverse complement strand
ATCCTAATTTAATTAGTATATCAGTGATTTTCATGATTTTAAAATTAATTAACAAAATATTATAAAAAAAATATATATTACATTTTCATTACAAATACTGGATTTATAGATTTTTATAATTAAAAACCATTATCTAGTAACTATATTTTTATTATTTGACCAGGATATATTAAATTTGGATTTCTTATTTCATTTTTATTTACTAAATAATTAACTGAAACACCATATTTTTGTGATATTTCCCATAAAGTATCTCCTTTTTTTACTATATACTGTGTTAATCCTGAGCTTTCTGGCTGCATGTTTCCAAAATCACCACATTGTGGTATTATTAATTTATTTCCAGAATAAATACGATTTGGATTTTTAATATTATTTAATGTTGCAATATAATTCATGCTAACACCATATCTTGATGAAATAGCAGATAAAGTATCTCCCCATTTAATTGTATAAACAATATGACCTGCAACACAATCATTATCTTCTACTGAAGAATTCGTTATTATTTTCAATGTTTGACCTACATATATCAGATTTGGATTTTTTATGTTGTTGATACTTACTATATTACTTATAGTAGTTCCATAATTCTTAGCAATTTGCCATAATGTATCTCCTCTTTTTACTGTATAATAAATCGTTTGGCTTTTACTATCTTCTGTATCTGTTCCTACATCTGGAAGATTAGTTACTTCACTTAAGAATATTTCTTTTGTAAATTTATTTCTGTCAACATAACCATTTATTCCATTAATAATTCCCTCATCTGTATACTGCCATCCAATCCAATTTTTCCAATTAGATGTTGCATTTTGCATAGCATTTTCACTTGCATAATATGCAAGCCATAATTGATATCTTTTTGCTAAATCTTCTGAAAATGTATTTTTTGAAGTATATAAATTACTGTATACTATAACCTCTTTTCCCGTTAGCTGTTTTACTTTTGTTAAAAAAACTTCTGCAATTTTATTTATTTCGTTTTTAGAAACTCCTCCAAAAACTTCATAATCCATTACTAACTTGCAATCTGGTTCTTTTCCTGAAATAACAGAACAAAAAAATTCAGCTTCTTTTTCTGCATCTGAAACAGATGTTGCGTTTACATAATGGTAAAATCCAACTTTTAAACCATTTGCTTTAGCATTTTTATAATTTTCTTCAAAATATGGGTCTTTCGTCCTCTTGCCTTGACTTGATTTTATATATACTACTTCGATTCCATTTGATTTAACTTTTTGGTAATTTATATATTTTTGCCAATTGCTTACATCTATTCCATTATATAATGGTGTCGATTCAGGTGAAATAGCATTTACTATATTAAAATTAAACAAAAAAGACATTATAAGTATTATAATTGTAACTATACTTTTTTTTATTTTTATGTTCATTATAAAAAACCTCCCAATAGCATATTTTATATTATATTATGCTATTAAAAGGTTTTTGGTTATTTTATAATTTCATAAAAATTTTTAAATTCATATCCTTGTTCTCTAAGATAATTTATAACTTTAGGTAAAGTATCTACTGTTGCTGTTTTTTCCTGTGCATCATGCATTAAAACTACAATGCTATTTTTTCCTTCTGATGTTTCTATTAATCCATTCATTAATTTTTCTTCAGTTGGAAATCTTGTTTCTGCATCTCCAGTTAAACAATTCCAATCTATATTTAGTATATCATTATCATTTAAAATTTGTTTAGCTTCTTGTTTTAAATCTGCATATTTCCCCCCAACTAATCCGCCTGGGAATCTAAATAGATGTGAATTATATTCTGGCACTCCTATTGCATTTTGTACTAATTCATTACATCTATTAAATTCTTCTAAGGGCATTTCTGGAGAAGAATAGACTTTTGAATAAATATGACTATATCCATGGTTTGCTATATAATGCCCTTCTTCATAAGCTCTTTTTACTAATTCTGGATGAACTTCTACAGCATTTCCTATAACAAAAAAAGTTGCTGGTATATTTTCTTGTTTCAGAATATCTAATATTGCAGATGTATTTGATGATGGTCCATCATCAAATGTTAAAAATGCCTTTTTAGTTTCTGAATGATATATATTTTCTAAATTTTGTTTTCCTTCTTCTGTTAATTTAGGCATTTTCATTTTTTTGTATTCCTCTTGTTTTCTTGCTTCTTCTTGTTTTTTTTGTTCTTCTTGCCTCTTTTGTTCCTGCTCGGCTTGTACTGCTTGTTTTAAATATAAAGTATAAGCATTTTTTCTGTTTATCATATCTAATGATTGTTTAACAATTAATATAAGAAAAAACAAAATAACAATAGAAATTACTAATATATATCTATCACGTTTATCTCTATATGGTTTTGTTATATATAAGCTGTAATTATATTCATATCCATTATCCTTATTTTTCCACATACATTACATCCCTTTTATTACTACAATTATTTTTTCATCATTAAATCTTTTATATATCCTATTTCTTTTTCTGCGTCTAATCTCATATACATAGGTTCTGCCTTTTCTATTACTTTTATATTTTCTAATTTATCATAATCTAATAATGACTTCCATGTTTTTAAATTTAAATCTTGGATTCCTATTTGTTTTAATATTTTTTCAGAAGTATCATCCATAAATGGTTTTATTAATATAGCTATTTTTCTTAAATTTTCTATTAAATGATACATTACAGATTTTAATTCTTCTGTTTTTTCTTCTTTTGCTAATGTCCATGGAGCAGTTTCATCAATGTATTTATTAGTTCTTGCTACTAAATTCCATATTTCTTGTAAACTATTTGCTATTTCAAAATTATTAATTTTTTCTTCAAATTTTTTGATTTGTTCTATGCAATAATCTTCTAATTCTTTATCTACTGCATTTGGTGTTCCATTATATTTTGGAACTTGTCCTTCAAAATATTTATTTACCATTGAAACAGTTCTATTAAGTAAATTACTTAAGTCATTACATAAATCAAAATTATATCTATCTATAAATGATTCTGGTGTAAATATTCCATCCTGTGATGATGGCATTTCTCTTAATAAGAAATATTTTGTTGCATCTAATCCATATCTATCTATTAGTTGTTCTGGATATATTACATTTCCTTTTGATTTACTCATTTTTCCATCTTTCATCATAATCCAATTATGAACAAAAACTGTTTTTGGAAGTGGTAAATTAAGAGCCATTAAGAATATTGGCCAATATATTAAATGGAATCTTGCTATATCTTTTCCAACAACATGTACATCTGCTGGCCAGTATTTTTTAAATAATGTATCATCATCTGATAAATATCCAAGTGCTGTTATATAGTTTGTTAATGCATCAACCCATACATATACAACGTGTTTTGGATCTTTTAATACTTTTACTCCCCAATCAAAAGATGTTCTTGATACACATAAATCTTCTAGCCCTGGTTTTATAAAGTTGTTTATCATTTCTTGTTTTCTGTAGTCTGGCTTTACAAAATCAGGATGCTCATCATAATATTTTAATAATCTATCTGCATATTTTTTCATATTAAAGAAATATGCTTCTTCTTTCATAGGAACAACTTCTCTACCACAGTCAGGGCATTTTCCATCTACTAATTGTGTTTCAGTAAAGAAAGTTTCACAAGGTACACAATAAAGCCCTTCATAATAGCCTTTGTATATATCTCCTTGTTCCATAAATCTATCAAATATTTTTTGAACTACTTTTTCATGTCTTTCATCTGTTGTTCTTATAAAGTCGTCATATTTAATGTTCATCTTTGCCCATAATTCTTTTGCAGCCTTTGCCATTTTATCTACATACTCTTTTGGTGTTTCTCCTAGTTTTTCTGCTACAGTTTGAATTTTTTGGCCATGCTCATCTGTTCCTGTTAACATGTATGAATCTTCACCTTTTAGCTCATGATATCTTTTTAAACTTTCCGCTACTACTGTTGAATAAGCTGTTCCTATATGAAATTTTCCACTTGGGTAATAGATTGGTGTTGTTATGTAAAATTTATTAGCCATAATTAAAGTCATCTCCTTATAATTATTAATATTTCTTGTATTGTATCATATATCCACAAAAAATGATAGTATAAACTATCATTTTTTTTTAGTTTTTTGTATTAAATTTTCAAATATAGTTTTTTTACTTTTTTCCCTAGATTATTCGTTTCTAATAAATGTACCTCTATTTTTCTTCTTTACACGTAAAGTATGCTTTTCTCTTTTTAAAATATACATAATTAGGTAATATCCATATAGCACCTATAAATACTAAATATTTCAATCCTGAAATTGCTATATAATTATAGTCAAGAGAAAGTGAATTATTTATTATTGAATCATAATCTATTTCCGTTAATACACGCATAAATATCATTCTTACTGATTCAACAAACAAATTCAAAATAAAAAAGTTATAAGATCGTTTGTATTTTACTAACATCATTATATATGTTACTAAATATAAGATAAAAGCTGATATGTCAATTATTAGTGTTGTCCATCCAAGCCATCCCATTAAATTAAAATCAACTTTTGTATAATTTACTATTAGTGACAAAACAAAAAATACTATTGAAGCTGGAAATCTGAAATATTTCCAAAATTTCCACCATGCCATAGGCATTTGGGTACCATTATTATTTAAATTTTTTTCTTCGTCCATTTTTTACTCCTTTTATATTAAAATTTTGAATTTAATTTTTTCACTTCTTTTTCTGCATTATTAATATTAAATAAATACACATCTAATTTTATTTTTTCTACTTCTGATTGTATTTCTTTTTTTGATTTTTTATCCATTTTTATTAATATACTTATGCTTTTATTTATACTACTTTTTTTATTTATCTTATCATCTGCATTAGCCATTGTAACTGTATCTATCCACATATTATCTTTTTTTAAATAAATTTTTGCTTTAAGTTCTTTATTACTATTATTTTCTATATTGCATCTAAAGGAATATACTATGTAGTTATCTGGATTTTCAAAAAAATCTTTATATTGTTCTTCTGTCATTCCTAAGTTTGGTACAATGTCTTCTTTAAAATGTTCTTCATTTCTTATGTATGCTTGTTTTAGTGGTTCATTTTCTGTTAGATCAAATAGTTGTGTTTTTACATCTATTCTTGTTGTTTTTGATATTATTGCTATTATTAATATGCATAGCAATATTGCTATTGATAATATTATTGTGCGTGATTTATTCATATTTTAGTTCCTTCTTTGCTCTTATTATTTTATTAATTTATAAGTTTCATTTTTCATACAAAATTCTTTATTTGTGATTATAACTTATTATGATCTTCACATATTAAATATTGCACTTATACCAATTAAAAGTCCAATATTAATAACTGCGTAAAACAAGGCTGTTGTTATAACCTCAGACTTATTATAAAGATTTTTAAATTGTTTTTTGTTCTTTGAATCATTAAAATCAATATATTTTTCTTTATATTTTTCTTTTATGTATTTACTAAAATCTTCTCTTTTTCCGACTATAAATTCGTCTTTATTCAAAATATATGCAGAATTATTTAAAGTCATAAAATAAATATATTTTTCGGTTTCACATACGTAATTTATAGGATTATATTTTTCGTATATTATCTCTTGAGTATTATATATATTTGTTTTTATAATTATTTTACTATCTGTAAATTCATAATTATATTCAATATTTTGTATTTTGCTTTTTTTATTATAAGGAATTATCAATCCTATAAATATACATGCATACATAATCACTCTATAAATTAATCTAATATCAATTGTACCATAAGTTGCAATTTGGTATATTGAGCCCAATACACCAAAGAGTAAAAAAAATATCAAACATACTATTACTCTTGTTATATAATTATATTTTTTATATTTAGTTAACCAAAAACGTGAAAATTTTTCATAATCTTCCCTTTCCATTTTTGTTACATTTTTAAATAATATTTCTTCTTTCTCCATTTTTTACCTGCTTTTCTTACTTTTTCATTTTTTGAGTTTACCATTATCAAGATTATTACTGCTGATACTGCAAATATAACATATACCCAGATATTGTCTCCTGTTTTTGGATTTTTTACCATTTGCATTAATGGCTCATCACTTGGTGGATTTTTGCTTGGTCTATAAGTATAATTTGTTGTAACATTTTGGTCATTTACTTTTAATTCTTTGCTTATTCTATTTCCAACATTATCGTAAGAATATGTTGTATAACTTATTGCTCCATTTGTATTTTCTTTGTATAATTCTAATTCGCCCTTTGCATCATATGTAAATTCTTTTACTGATTTTACATCTTGATTTGTTGCTGTTTCTTTTACTATCTGTCCTTTATCATTATACTTGTATTCAAATGTAGATATTTTTCTATCTGTTAGAGTTTTTAAGTTATCAAATGTATAATATGATAGATATATTTAGTTTGATTTTAATATATCTATCCATAAATATAATTTATACTATTTGGTCTTTAAATTATTAAATCTTTTTTATTTTCATAGTAGTTACTATCGTTTTATCTTTAACATTCCAATAGTATAAATTCAAAATCTTTATTTTTTCCATTTTTTATAGTTATTTCAGCATCAGAACTCCAAAACTTTATAATTTCATCCATTATATTTTCTATTTCTTTTGAAACTGTCCCATTAACTTTAATTATTATATTTTTTTCTTTAATCCACCAAAGATCGCAAACCCAGTCTAAAAAAGCATCTATATTCATATTGTTATAACTTATACTAGATGTATGCGGATATAATATCTGTAGAGCATCTCCTAACTTTATTT
>JAFRDD010000004.1 GCA_017404025.1 Clostridia bacterium | reverse complement strand
TCTATTTTTATTTTTAAATTTTTAATGAGACATTTTCACTGAGAATTCAAAGTAAAAAACGGGACATTTTTACTAAGAATTCACATAGTTTTAGGAAATTTTACCAAAAGCATTGACAAAACTGAATTTTTGTACTAAAATATTTTAGTGATTAATATGTAATATGATTTAAATAAAAACTTCTCCCCGGTGGTTTTAATTTAAATTTCATATATATAAATATAAAAAAGAAATAGGAGGGTAATTATTACCATGAATAATACTACATATAGTGCAAAAAGTAATGAAATTGAAAGCAAATGGTATATAATTGATGCAGCAAATAAACCTTTAGGTAGAGTTGCTACTGAAGCTGCTAAATTATTAAGAGGAAAACACAAACCAACTTTCACACCTAATATTGATATGGGTGATCACGTTATTATAATAAATGCAAAAGATGTTTTACTTACAGGAAACAAATTAAATAATAAAGTTTACAGACATCATTCAGGTTATATTGGAGGAATGAAAGAAGTTTCTGCAAAAGATATGCTTGAAAAAAATCCAGAAAAAGCTATTACATTAGCAATTAAAGGAATGTTACCACATACACCTTTAGGAAGAAAAATGGCTACAAAATTAAGAGTTTATGCTGGTAGTGAACATGAAAATCAAGCTCAAAAACCAGAAGTATGGGAGGTTAGAAAATAATGGCTAAAAAAGAAAATATAGTTTTCTATGGTACAGGTAGAAGAAAAAGTTCTGTAGCAAGAGTTAGACTAGTAGAAGGAACTGGAAAAATCACTGTTAATGGTGAAGATTTAGATAAATACTTCGGAATTGAAACTTTAAGAGTTATAGTTAAACAACCACTTACTGTTACAAATACATTAGCTAAATATGATGTTATTTCTACAGTAAAAGGTGGCGGTTTTACAGGTCAAGCAGGTGCTGTAAGACATGGTATTGCAAGAGCTTTAAATGCAGCAAATTCAGAATTTAGACCAGTTTTAAAATCAAACGGATTCTTAACAAGAGATCCTCGTATGAAAGAAAGAAAAAAATACGGTCTTAAAAAAGCAAGAAAAGCTCCTCAATTTTCAAAGAGATAAAAAGAGCTTTTGGCAAAATATATCAAAACTTGGAATTTTCAATAATTCCGAGTTTTTTTGTTTGTGTTTTCTATTTTATTTTAATAATTTGAAACATAATTTAGATTTTTAATTTCTAAAAATATCAAGATATTGCGAAAAAATGAAAAAGCGATAATAGAAAATCTATTACCACTTAAAAAGTTCATTATTTATTTTTCTTTAAAAATGTACCTATTCCTGCTAATCCTAACATTGAAACCATCATTAAACTAATCCATATTCTAACATTATCATCTGTTCTTGGATTATTTATACATTTGTTATTTGTATTATTATTTTCATATTCTTTTTTATCTTGATTACTTTCACTTACTTCTACATTTTTTACTTGTTCTGCCTCTTCTTCATTGCCATTTATATTTTTGTTTATATTTGCAATTGTAAATTGTGTTGTTGCTTCTCCATCATCTACAGCTACTTTTATTTTATGATTTCCTATTGATAGCTTTTTAGTGTAATCTTCATTAAATGTTATAATTGTGCTTCCCATTCTTGCTGTATAGTTTGTAATATCTACTAACTCTCCATCTATGTATACTTTTCCTGATAGCATAAAATCTGTAAATTCAATATTAACTTCAAATTCAAGCTTTTCATCTTTACTAATGTCAAATGTTTCATTTGCACCTTCTATATATTCATAAATCTTTGGTTCAATATTTTTAAGAGATAGTACTGCTGAAATTTGGCTAAGCCATGTATATCCACTGGCTCTTCTTACTGTTAATGGATTATTTGCAATAGAATATATCTTTACAACCTTTACATCTCCTGAAGTTTCAGAGAATGAACCAACAGCATTTATAACATAACTTACTCCATCTTTACTTCCTATATAAATCATTGTGTGTCCTGGGAAATATAATAAAGAACCAACATGTATTTCTTCTAGATATTTTTGTTTATCCTCAGATGTCATTTTTGAAACGTCATTAACTTTTTCTGGTGTTCTCTCTTGCCATGTTGTATTTCTAGGTAATTCTATTCCAAAGCATTTGTATACTAATCTGGTATATAAAGAACAGTCCATTGCGTCTAACATGCCTCCCCAACCATAGCGATCTCCTAAGCAATTAAATGCTACATCTAATATATTTCCTTGTGTTAAAGGCAAAAATCCTACATTTACACCTTCATGTTCTGAAATTAATGCTATTTTTCTTTCATATTTTCCTTCTTCATTTCTAGTTGGTAAATATACTACATAATTATTATATGTTCCTCTTTCTCCAATATTTTTAGGGATTTCACTATCTGGAACTAATTTTAGTATAGTACCTATTGTTAATTTAACTTCTGATGTACTAGGCTCCATAATTGATTTTTCTAGAACCACTTTATCATTTGTTACCACAATAAAGTCATTTCCATCTCTATTAACCTTCCATGCATTTATCCATTCATTTTTGTCATCTATTAAAGCAAGATATTTTCCATATACCCAGCCTGTACAATTATTTGAGTAACCCCAATAATAAATTTCTGCATCTATTTCACATTTTCCTAATATAATAAATGGCTCATTTACATTTAATGCTGATGATTCCATCTCATCATCTGGATCTGTAGCATTATATCCTATAATATCAATTGTTGGCCATGATTTTATATCTGCCCTTTTCACAGCAATTGCATAATATGCCTTTTTTTCATCACTTTTATATCCTGTTTCTTTTATTGAATTTTTTAATTTTGTGAAATATTCATTATTATCTATTTGATTTTTATTAATATATAGGTTTCTTTTTGGTATAGCTTCTGTTGCTAAACTGTTAGTAATTTCTGTTTGCGTTCTTGATAAATTATCTCCAAGAGTTTCTAAGTCAAATACCATTGTACCTGAACCATCTATAATAGATTGGTTTAATTTTTCTATCTCTTCAGGTGTTAATATAACTTTATCTGGATTTTCAATTAAATTTTTCCAATAATCTGCACTTGACATTTCGCTTGTCACATTTTCCGCATATTTAATATTCCCTTTATTCTTAGTATTGTCTGCTGTTCCGTGTTTTTCATTGGTTACTGGTATCAATATGCTTGTTAAGCTTTCTAGCCATGTTTTTCCATTTCTTCTTTTTACAGTTAATGGATTTACAACAACAGAATATGAATATATTGTGTCTTCATCTTGTACAAAAGAACCTAATGCACTAATTACATAACTTTTTCCATTCTCTGTTCCAATATAAATCATTGTGTGCCCTGGAAAATATAATAGTGAGCCAACTGGTGCTTCTTCTAAGTAGTTTTGTTTTTCTTCTACTGTCATATCTGATATATTATGTACTAATCCTGGAATTTCTTCTTGACAATCTGTATCTCTTGGTAATTCTATTCCAAAGCATTGATATATTTCTTTTGTATACAAAGAGCAGTCCATTGCGTCTAGCATACCTCCCCATCCATAACGGTCTCCTAAGCAGTTAAATGCTATTTCTAATATATTTTCTTGTGTTAACGGCAAAAATCCTACATTTACACCTTCATGCTCTGAAATTAATGCTATTTTTCTTTCATATTTTCCTTCTTCATTTCTAGTTGGTACATATACTACATAATTATTGTATGTTCCTCTTTCTCCAATATTTTGTGGTATTTCACTATCTGGTACTAATTTTAACACAGTTCCCATTGTTAGTTTTATTTCAGAAGTCTGTGGTTCCGTTAATGATGTTTCTAATATGACTTTATCATTTGTTACTACAATAAAATCTTTTTCATCTCTTTCAACCTTCCATGATTCTATCCATTCATCTTTATCATCAACTATAGCTATTTTTTTTCCATCAACCCATCCTTTGTATGTATTTGAATATCCACAATAAAATATTTCATTGTTTAATTCACATTTTCCAAATACAACAAATGGTTCATTTACATTTAATGTTGTTAGTTCCATTTCATCATCTGGATCTGTGGCATTATACCCGATTACATCATTAGTCGGTATATCTTTTATATCCGCTCTTTCAACTGCAACTGCATAATATACCTTTTTTTCCTCACTATTGTATCCTGTTTGTTTAATTGCATTGCTTATATTTGAAAAATATTCTTCATTATTAATTAATTCTCCATCAATATATAACTCCCTTGTGGGTACTTCAATATTTGATATTATTTCTGTATATTCTGTTTGAGTGTTTTGTACATCATCACCTATAGTTGTAATATCGTAAACATTTGTGCCAGATTCATTTATTATTGCTTGGTTAAGCTCTTCTATCTCTTCTGATGTTAACAATATCTCTTCTGGATTATCAATTTTATTTTTCCAATAATCGGCATCTGCCATTTCTTCTGTTACATCTTGTGGATATGTAATATTTCCATTTTCTATCACATCTTTTTCAGATTCTCCTGCATCTTCTTTTTTATTTGATAATTCAATATCATTTTCAATAGATTTTACATCATTTACTTGTTCTGGAATAATTTCTTCTGTATTAACTTCTGTATTTGTTGCTTGTACAGTTTGAACGTTACAAATAACAGCAATTAAAAAGATTAAACTTGACACAATTTTTATTTTTATATTCTTTCTCATATTTACTCCTTTACTTCTAAATTTTCGTTACTATAAATTTTATAAAATAAACCCTCATTGTTAAATATTTATCTAACATTTTGGGTTTAATTACAAAATAGCTTATTTTCCTATTCCTGAATAATTAACTATTTTTCTCTATAAAATTCCATGAATCTTTACACATATCTTCTAAAGTTTTTTCTGCTACCCATCCAAGTTCTCTTCTTGCTTTTGCAGGATCTGCGAAGCATGTTGCAATATCTCCTGGTCTTCTTGGTGCAATTTTGTATTTTACAATTTTTCCTGTTGATTCTTCAAAAGCTTTTACCATGTCTAATACACTGTAACCTGTTCCAGTTCCTAAATTGTAAATATATAATCCTTCATTTTCTTTATCTAATTTTTCTAATGCTTTAACATGTCCTTTTGCTAAATCTACAACATGTATATAATCTCTAACCCCTGTTCCATCTGGTGTATCATAATCATTTCCAAATACAGATAATTCTGGAAGAATTCCTGCTGCAACTCTTGAAACATAAGGCATTAAGTTATTTGGAATTCCTTTTGGTTCTTCCCCAATTAATCCACTTTCATGTGCACCTACTGGATTAAAATATCTTAAAATACATATATCCCATGTATTGTCTGATTTATATACATCCTTTAAAATTTGTTCAATAAATAATTTTGTTGTTCCATAAGGGTTTGTTGTACCTCCTACTTCACATTCTTCTGTAATTGGAATAACTTGTGGGTCTCCATATACTGTTGCTGATGAACTAAATATAAATTTTTTGCATCCATATTTTCTCATTACATCAAGAACAACTAATGCTCCTGATATGTTATTTGTATAATATTCTATTGGCTTTTGAACTGATTCTCCTACTGCTTTAAATCCTGCAAAATTGATTACTGCATCTATTTTATTTTCTTCAAATACTTTTTCTAGTTTTTCTCTATCTGCGTAATCCATTTCATAAAATTTAAAGTCTTTTCCTGTTATTTTCTTTATTGCTTCTAATGCTTTAGGCGTGCTATTTGAAAAGTCATCTATTATAACAATGTCTTTTCCTTCTTTTAATAATTCTACAGCAGTATGACTTCCTATATATCCTGCTCCTCCTGGTAATAATATTGCCATAATTCTCACTCCATTCTTTATTTTTTATATATAATATCACGTATTAAAAAAAAGTACAATATCATTATTGTACTTTTTTGTATTTATAAATAACACTAACTATATTTATACTTTATTACTCTTTTTCTTAAATGTAAAAAATCTACTTATTATAAAGTTTAATATAACTACAATTACATTTAAACCTATTTTTACAATTATATTGGGTATGGGAAGATTAAAAAATATTAACCCCCCAATAAATTCAATTAACATCGTAAATGCTCTTCCTAATATGAATTTAAAAAATTCAAAAAGTTTTTCTTTTATATTTTTAGCTTCAGAATGAAATACTAAATCTTTATTAGTCACATATGCTACTAAAACAGATATAACAATAGCTATAAAATTGGAAACATTTTGTTCCCAATTTAAAATTGTGTTTAATAAATAAAACATTCCTAAATTAACTAGAGTTGTTGTTACTCCAAATACAAGATATAGTATAACTTCTTTTGTTAATAACTTTTTTATTAATTTTTTTATTTTTTCCATTTTATTCATTCATCTCTTTTTCTCCATTGTATTTATCAACTAAATTTAATGGGTCTTTTTTGTTTCATTAAATATATTCTTCCTAAATATTCTATTACTATTCCAAATAATAGAATTCAAATACATAATCAAGTTAAGATTACTATCATAGTTATTTCTTTGCCAAAATTTCTTAAAAATTGTTATATCTTGGCTATATTTCAATAAGCTTTTTCTTATTTTTTAAATTCATAGCCATTTTAGATATAGCTAGTGAAACATTTTCTTCTATATTATCTGCCTTCTCTTTACCTTGAACTGATTTTGCAAAAGAAACTAGTTCATATCTTATTCCTTCACCATCCAATTGATAAAAAAATCTTTTATTATTTACAATATTTTCATATCTTATCTCAAAATAATCTGTTTTCCACCATGGTGCTGGGACATAAATATAGCCTTTTGTTCCTGTAATTATAAGTTCTCCTTCAGATTTTGCACCTTCTGCAACTTTAATTGATGCAGTTGCATTTTCATATACAAAATCAATTTTAGTAAAACTATCTTGTGTCTTTTCTTCATCATTAAAATGAGAAATTATTCTGTAATCTTTATAATTTGTTCCTAATATTTGAAATATTGGTAAAAGTGCATTTGGTCCCCAATTTTGAAAACTTTTTACTTTATAATCATCTTGATCAGCTTTGCTCATATCGGTACATACAGCATCTATAGATACAACATTTCCAATTTTTCCAGCTTTAACAAGTAGTATCAATCTTTGATATGCAGTTGAATAAGCTGTTTTTATTGCTTCCATTAATATAAGTTTTTTTTGTTTTGCTAATTTAAACAATTCTTTTGTTTGTTTATCATTATCACAAATAGGACTTTCACATAATACATGTTTACCTTCATTTAAAGCTTTTGTAATAAGTTCATAATGTTTTTCTAAATCTGTATTAATATAAATTGAATCAGTGTTTTTTAATAACTTACTATACTTATCAGTATTAAATTCTAATTTTTGTATTGCATCATTCATATTTTCAATATTTTTACTACAAACACCAGTTATGCAAATGCCATTAACATATTTATCTTCACTTTGAAATTTATTAATTGCTTTTGGCACATCTCCAATAACGCCCATTGTTAAATTTCTATCTTTTTGTCTTAGTTCAGAACTAGATATTCCTTTTGTTCTATCTAAATATTTTACTGTACAATATGCATTTAAATAATCAAATTTTCCTACCCAGTCTGAACCAACTGTAAAAATATCTACTTTATATTTTTTGATATCATCTATTTTTTGTCCTTCATATTCTTCAACAATAATTTTATCAGCTAATCCTGTGGCTCTAACTGCTGCTACTCTTTCTGATAGTGACTGTTGCACATTTATTTTTCCTCTTGTTTTATCATAGTCGTCTGATGTTATACCTACGATTAAATAATCTCCTAGTTGTTTTGCTCTTTCTAGTAAACGAATATGTCCATAATGTAACAGATCAAATGTACCATATGTTATTACTTTTTTCATAATTTTATTCCTCTTTTATAAAATACCTTTACTATTTAATTCTCTTAATGCTTTTATTAATACATCATAATCATCTTTTGTTAAGTATCCTATATGACCTACTCTGAATATTTTATCTTTTAAATCTCCCCCATTAGGGCAAATCCAAATATTATATTCATCTTTTAATATTGTGAATATCTCATTTGCATTATTCTTTAATGGATGTAATGCTGTTACAGCATTTGATGGATTTGCAGGTACTATTTCTAAAGGTAAATCTTTTATATTATCTCTAAAATATTTTGCTAAACCCGCTACTCTTTGTATCTCTACTTTTTCCCCACCATTTTTTTCAATTTCTTTTAGTCTTACATTAATTTGTAATAATATTCCAACGGCTGGAGTAAATGGTGTTTGTCCTCTTTCTCCATTTTTTAGAGCATCTTTTAAATCAAAATACATACATTTTGGATCATTTTTCTCTACTCTTGCTAATGCTTCTTTAGATAAAACAATAAGTGATATACCAGGAGGACATGCTAATGCCTTTTGTGAACCAGTAATCATTGCTCCAATATTATATTCTTGCATATTTAATTCATCTGCTAAAAATGAACTAATTGCATCTACTAATAAAAATATATTATTTCTTTTACAAAATTCACTAATTAGTTTTAAATTATAATGTTCTCCAACAGATGTTTCATGAATATTTACTAAAAATCCTGTATATCCGGCATTATCATATTCTTTTAACATTTCTTCTGTTACTGTACTTCCTAAAGGAACTTTTATTTCTGTATTTTCAATATTATGTATTTTACAAAGATTTACAAATCTTTGTCCAAAACTTCCTCCATTAACAACTAAAACTTTATCATTTTCATTAAATAAATTCATAATTGAGGCTTCCATTGATGCAGTTCCAGATCCAGTAATAAATACTACTCTTGCATCATCTTTTGCACCAACAAATTTCTTTACTAATTTTTCATTTTCTAGCATAATACTAGAAAATTCAGGAGTTCTAAAATATGGAACTTGTTCTCTTCCTACTTTTCTTACTTCATCGTTTGCTTGTACTGGTCCTACTGTAAAATTAATCATTTTAAATTCCCCCAATATTATTTATTTTCTGTTTCTTCAGTTTTCTTA
This sequence comes from Clostridia bacterium, assembly GCA_017404025.1. Classification (GTDB taxonomy): domain Bacteria; phylum Bacillota; class Clostridia; order TANB77; family CAG-508; genus CAG-269. The sequence goes on along the minus strand of JAFRDD010000004.1, from coordinate 13,896 downwards.
GCAAAAACTATATCATCATTTTCTACTTCTTTATTTTTATTTTCATCTACACCTAATTTGTTATTTATTTTTTTTCTAGCTTTTCTCCAATACATTGCAACTCCTGCTCCTACAGCTATTGCAATTCCTGCTATTGCTTGAATAGCATAAGTCATTACAGATGGGTCTATATATGCTCTTGCATTAACACTAAATAATAGTGCAAAATTTATTCCAAAAAATACTCCAAATCCTAATTTAACTAATAATTTTTTCATTTAATTTTCCTTCTTTCTTTCATTTATTTTCTCTTGTATAGAGTTTATAATATACTTAGCACCAACTTCGGCACTATTACCTAAATTATAAACACTTTCATTAACTAATTTATTAATTTTTTCATTATATTTTAGATTATCCTCTAACATTTGATTAACAACTTTATTTATGTCTTTGCATTCTTCTACTGGAACTACTTGTCCAATTTCATTTCTAGCCCATATATTAAATGGCTCTACATCAATTTTCTTATAGTCTGGGTTCATTACTTTCATTGGTGTATCAACAAATAATACTGGTTTTTTAGTAGTATATGCATATTCAAACGCTATACCAGACCAATCTGTTATAAGTAAATCTGCATTAAACACTGTACTATTTGAAGAAAAATCAGTTTGTATTTCTATATTTTTGTTATCTTTAAACTGTTCTTTCATATTTTCAAATTTATCTTTCATATGTCTTACATGTTGTGGATGTGGTCTTACTATAACTTTTAAGTTTTCTTCTTTTAAACTATCTAATATCTCATCTAAACATAAGTCAACTATATTATCTTTCTGCCAAGATGGTGCTATTAAAACTGTTTTTTGCTCATTTACTACTTTATTCTTTTCATAGTCTGCTATCATATCATCTAATAAAGTATATCCCCAATCAATTAATTTTCTATTTTTTAAATTATATACTTCATTTGTTTTTTCTTGTTCCTCTTTTTGATATTTTCCAGTAACAAATACTGTATCATAATGGTTTGTTGAGCAAGTTCTCATTGTTAAGTTAATACTATCCATTCCGTGTGGTATATAAACATAATCTATATCTTTTCTTACATAACTTCTTTTAATATGGTAGTTTTCAATGTCTGGCATAGTCATTACAACAGCATCTGCATCCATCTGCATCATTAATGTTATTAATTTCTTTTCTTCAATATAATATGCTTTTATTTGACTATTTTGTTTTTCCATTTCAAAAATTTTATCATTATAATCACTTGTTATATAATGAATTGTAATATTAGTATTTTCTAGTAAATATTCTATTATTGATTTATAATATTTATAAAATCCATTACTTTCAGAATAGAAAACTAAATGTTTATTTACAATTGAGAAAAATCTTTTATAATCTTCTTTTTCTTTTTTTCTTTGCTCTGGTGTTCTTTTTCCATTTTTCTTATTTATATCTTCTAATTCTTTTAATTGTTTTCCGGTTTTTTCTAGCTCTTCATAATCAACATGTTTTTTTGGATTAATAAATATATTTAATAACCATTGTTGTAGTACAGCAAATAGATTGCTAAATGTCCAATATAATGCAACTCCTGCTGGTACAAATGCTCCTAAGTATAATGATAATCCTACTGATAAAATTAACATTCCATATTTATTATAAGCTGATTGTTCTGCTTGTAAAACATTCATTATATTTTGTCCAACACAAAGCACTAATGCACTTAATCCTGCTATTATTGGTATCCATATTGCAATCCCTTTTTCAACTGTTGCAATCCATCCCAAGTCAAATCCACAGAATTTCATGTCAAAATTTTTTATTTTTTGTAAATCTTCTTCACTCATTACTTCTTTGTATTTTTCTATATTAGCATCATTATGAATATCTTTTACTACTGATACTTCTAATGATGATGATTCAGGTTCTAAGCTTTCATTGTTATCTAAAGCTACTTGTACTGCTTTTGACGCAACTTCATTATCTATATTTAATATATACGTTATTGGTTGGTTTATTATTTTTACTAATCCAAGTAATAATAATATTTGTACAAATAATGGGATTAAAGAAGCAAAAGCATTATATTTTTCTCTTTTATATACTTTTGATTGCTCTTCTGCTATTCTATCTTTATCTCCAAAATAATTTATTTTTATTTTGTTTATTTCTGGTTGCATTTTAACCATTTTTATGGAATTCTTTTGAATCCATATTGAAATTGGTAGTAAAACTATTTTACTGAATAATGTAAATAATATTATTGCAATTCCATAATTATTAAACAAATTATAGCAAAATAACATTATCTTACCTAGTATATCTATTAAAAACATCTCTTTTCACCTTTCTATTTCTATATAATTTTTATTCCTATTATTTCATTCTTGTGTATGATACCTATTTCAGCAAATCTGCTATCTATACTATGTGATCTATTATCTCCTAATACAAAATATTCATCTTCTTTCAATGTAATTTCTTCTTTAATTTCCCCACAATCTTCAATAAATAAATCATCATTTTTCTGTCCATTTACATATAAATACTCATCAATTCTTATTTTATCATTAGGTAATCCAACTAGTCTCTTAGTAATAATCTTATTATTCTTATTTATAACAACTATATCATTGTGTTTTAGATTTAAGCCAAATTTTTTTATACACATTATATTTCCATTTTGAAGAGTCGGGCTCATTGAATTTCCTTGTACAAAGCAGATTTGAAAGAAAAATTGATTTATACAAAATATAATTATTCCAATTAATATAATTTTTAAAATTATTTTCAATTCTCTATTCATATTAAAACCCTCTTTTACTTCGACATTATTCTACTATTATTTTTATTTTAAGTCAATATTTTAATTACTTTTTGTTTTAACTATTTGTAAAATAGTTAAAAGAGTTATTATTATATAACTCTTTTTTTATTTATCTATTAAATTCTCTTCCTGTTGGTTCAAGTGTATCTTCATCCCATGCTTTACCATTTTGTTCATATTCTACCATATGATCTTCTGCTAAATATTGATATAATAAATATCTTCTTTTTCTATTATAATCTATATTCTTAAAAATTTCTTCACTGCTCTTTCCTTTTATCAATTCTATATATGCATCTGATAAATCACAATATGAAACAGGTATATCTGATTCTCTCATTTCATGATGTTCATTTGTTCCTTTAATATAAAGTATTGGATTTTGTCTTCCAGTATGATAATCATAATTAAATCCATGATCAGCTAATATAATTACAACTGAATTATCATACACATTATTTTCTTTTAATCTATTAATATATTTATTTATTATATTTAAAGTTGCCTCTAATTTTTGTTCATATGTACCACCTTCAATTTCATTTAAATCTTTGTCACAATTAAATGGAGAATGTCCACCTTCTATATGTGTAAAACTAAAGTAATTATCATTTATTATTTCTATATCATTATTTTTCATATTTTCCAAAAAGGCTTTATCTTCCCAATCAAAACATTCAAATTCATCCTCAATTTTACAAATATCAAAATCCATTGTTTCTATCTTTGAAAACATCTTTAATTGATATGGCAAATATTTAAATAAATCATATTTTAAAATTTGTTTTAAATACTTAGTTATATTTATTTTCTTATCTACTTCTACAATATTAGAAGCTTCAGAAGCTTTTTTTCCTGTCCACTTAAAGTCATCTTCATATATATTAATACTATATTTTTCCTTTTTTAGCTCTTCAAATATTTTTGCGTTATTAAATGCATTATTATAATATTCTTGAAAATTAGTTTCATTTTCATTCCATACTCCTGACAATATGAATGGTATAGAATCTCTTGTAAATGGATATCCACTCATTGTATCTGGAAAGTATGTAAAATCTTCAAAAGTATCTTTGTATTCACTTCTATTTAGTACATCATTAAATATTTGTGAATCTACTGCATCAACTAAAAATATAAAGAAATTCTTTTTATTAGATGCTTGATTTAAATTTTTATTAGTTGAAGCTGTTATAGTATCTTTTCTATCTAGAGCTTCTGAATTCATAACAAGAGTTAAAAATGATGTTGATAACATTACAAATACTGTACATATTATAAATGTATAAATTTTTATTACCTTATCATATTTAAATTTTATTGTAACCCCTATAAATATACTTGCTACTACTATCCACACAATTGCAGATATTATACTTTCTGTCGAATATGATCCCCAATCAATATCTGTTCCATCTAAGCGTGGTAAATTTCCAATTAAAAAATTTCCTTGAATATATGTAGCTATAAAAAATATTATTCCTATAATAACAAATGCTTTATATACATGCAGATTTTCTGAAAAATGTTTATTCACAAAAAATATTATTGTATATAAAAGTGATATACCTATTCCTATTGTTAAAAATAAAAGTATCGTTGGTTTTAATATAATAAACATATCAAACCAAAAATCATTTACATTTGTTGCATACATACTTAATGGTTCATATATTGCAAACATAAATCCTATCAAAAAAGCTAAAATATAGCTTGGTATTAATTTTTTCATTTTTATTTTACTCCTAATCATTTTATTTTCTTCGTTTAGCTTTAGTTTTATTTTTTCTAAATCCAATCATAATAACAATAATAACAAATATTATTCCTACAATAATTATATATTTTAAATTTGTTTCTTCTGTATTAACTTTTTTTGTGTCGATTGTATTAGCATTGTTATTATAAGAATTAAATGCTTCTACTACATTACTTGTTTCAGTTTTATTTTCTTCAACTTTTGTTTCTTCTTTTGGCTTACTACCATTAATTTTTATTATATATGTTCTTACAGTTCCACTTTCTGAAGTCACATCAACTCTATAATCTGTTTTATTTTCAGTTATCTTTCTAACACCTATACCCTCTATTTTAGCTTTGTCATCATCAGCTTTAGCTTCTACTGTTATTTCTTTAACATTGCTTGGTAAATTAAGGGTATACTCTAATGTTTGCTTATCAAATTCTGGAGTTAATTCATAATCTTTGACTTTTAAAGTTTGTAAAAAATTATTATTTGATTTTGTTGCATCATAATTTTTTTGTTGTTCACTTATCATTTCTTCTGTTGTTTTTTTTGCATCATCATCTGTAAAATCTGCAAATGATGCATTAGCTATTTCTCTATATGTAATACAACAAAATATAAGTATCAATAAAATAATTATTAATTTAAATTTTTTTATCATTTTTATATCCTCATTATAACTCTATTATTATTTTAAAAATCTTATTGGCATAAATGCTTGTCTTCCATCTGGTATTATAACTCTACACCAATCATAACCATTTATATCATTATAAGTTCCTTTATCAATAACTGTCACAGTAGTTCCATCTGCTAATGCTGTTATTCTTTCTAAATTTGTACTTGGCCCTACTCTTACATAACATCCACTTCCATCACTTGTTTTTACTTTCGCTGTATAATTACAATTTCTCACATCATCTACAACACTTAAATAGTTTCCTGACATATAACCAATTGTTCCATCAGTTAAAACTATTTTTTGCCAATTGCTATTTATTCCTCTTTGAACTGATAATACTATTTCACCTTGATCTACAGTTTTTATTACTGATGAATTAGTACTTGCTTCACTCCTTAAATTCAAACCTCCATTTGCTGTAACTTTTACATTTATTGGTGATGTTTCTGAATTATTAGTTGGCATTGAATATGTATTATCCATCTCTTCATAAACTGGTATTATAAATGTAAATTCGGAATCCATTTTTCCTGTATTTGAATACATTCCTTTTAGAGATATAGATTCACTGTATGCAGCCATTAAATTTTGCATATATTGATGTTCATATAATCTTGTTCCATTTCTTGTATCTATATCAAATTTATTCTGATACAATGTATTTTGATAATTTTCTAGCCAATTATCTTTACAAAATTCTATTCCTCCTTCAATAGCCTTTTCCATAGAGTCCCATCCATATTTTTTAGCAGTAGCTAATGCATTTGAATAAATTTCATTCCAACCATTTCCTGAAGCACCGATATTGAATGGATTATAATAAGTTTTTCCATTTTCCCCATCCATACCTTTTCCAATTGAAGTTCCATTATATCCTTGTTCTTGTAGTAATCTTGCAACTATATAATATGGATTTACACCTTGATTTCTGCATGCCGTATCTATATCATCTGCATAGTTATCTAAAAATGATCCATCTACCTTATTTTTTATTCCACTTAATGTAGCATATGATTTTGAATATGTATTTAAGTCAAGAAATTGAAATACATTTGTTTCGTCTAAGAAATTTCTAGGATCCATATAATATGCTACTGCTTTTTCTGAAGCACAATACCATCCACTATCATATAATCTTGTTCCACAAACCGGACATACCCATTCTCCACCATAACTTGTTGGTACTAAATTTCTAGAATGAACTGCACATTCTCCTGCAGTCACTTCTTTAAATTTTAATCCTGTATACAGTAATTCAAATTTCCAATCTGGATGTTGACTTATTAAACTTTCAATTTTCTCTTTATATCCAGGATATTTATTTGTATCAATATCAGGAGCTATATTTAATGTATCAAATCTAAATTTTTGACTATTTGAATCATTTGGTTTCATAACACATATATTGTTTGATACTACTGTTAAATAAAGTCCATTACATTTTGACATTATATTATAATAACCGTCTCCTGCATCTAATATAATCCATAATTGATTATCTCCGCTATTTTCTCCCCATTGTAGTACATTAGTTCCTTCTTTTTTTGATGCACCTTCAACATCTATGCACTGCCCAGAATGTCTAGCGTAAATTTTATAACATCCATTATCCATATATTTAATTGAAAATTTTTGATTTATTTCTGCATTATATTTCCAAATACCTAAATTAGCTCCAGCCTTTAAAGATGCCCAATCTATATCAAATGCTTTATTAGTATCAATTACTGGTTTTATTGCATAATTTCCTTTTTCTATTGTTTTAGTTCCTTCTAATGTATATGTTGTTTTCTCAAATTTAAATTTTTGATTAGTTCCACCATTTCCTTTCCATACAATAATATTACTTCCACTTTTAGCTTCAGAATTTGTTACATCCACATATAATCCATTGCATTTTGAAATTATATTATAATTACCATCTCCTGCATCTTTTATTATCCATTGTTGATTATCTGCATTATTACTACTCCATTGAGATATATTTGTTCCACTCTTTTTAGCTGCTCCTTCTACATCTAGTTTTTTATTTGAATATACAGGTGAAATAGTATAATATCCATTATTTAAGTATTCTACTCTGAATTTTTGGTTCATTGAAGAGTTATCTAACCATAACTCAACATTAGCTCCATTTTTATTTGAAAAATTGAAAATATCAATTACATATTTTTCATTTAATGATGTCTTTATTGTGTAAACCCCATCTTCTATAGTTTTACTTGGTATAATTTCTTCTTCTTTATTTTCTTCAGTATTATTTATATTTGAATCTTCTTTATTTTCTTCCTCTTCTTTCTCTGGTTTAGAGTCCTTATTATCTTCTACATCTATTTTTTCAAATTTAAATATCTGATTTTCTCCACCATTATTTGCCCATACCTGTATATTAGCTCCTGATTTAGCATTTGAATATGGTATATCTAAATACAGTCCATTACTTTTTGAAATTATATTATAATTACCATTTCCAATATCTTTTATTATCCATTGTTGATTATCTTGTCCATTATCTTTCCACTGCAATACATTAGTTCCTGATTTTTTCCCATTATCTTCTACATCTATACACTTATTTGAATACATACCAATAATATTATAGTATCCATTTCCAATATATTTTATAATGAATTTTTGATTGTCCCCATCGTTATTTCTCCATAATTCTAAATTTGCTCCACTTTCACTTGAATTATTATATATATCAAGTACATAATTTTCATTAATCGCTGATTTTATTATATAAGTTCCCTCTTCTATACTTTTAGATTTTTCTTCTGTTGCATATATTTTATTTACATTACAATTTAAAATTATCAATAAAAATAGTATTGATAATAATGTGATTATTATTTTTTTATTCATTTTATTCATCTCCATATTATTATATTTTTGTAATATGTCACATTTTGTCAAACTTATTTTAACATAAAAAAAATATTTTGAAAATAGTTTTCAAAATATTTTTCTTTGTATTTTTTTACAATTTTATATACATTTTAAAATAAATTTTTAATCAATATTTATCATTTTTTTTATTATATATTGAGGTCTATTTTTGCTTTCATCATAAATTCTAGAAATATATTCTCCCATCATCCATAAAGATAAAAGTATTATTCCTCCTAAAAATGTCATTGTTATCATTAAAGATGTCCATCCAGGTGTTAGCATATTCCATTTAAAAATATATGATAATATAGAATAAATTAATACTCCAAATGAAATTATTATAGATAAAATTCCTAATCCTCCAACAATCTTTAATGGTTTTGTTGAAAATCCTATTATACCATCTGATGCCAACTTTAACATCTTTTTCAATGGATATTTAGTTTTACCTGCAAATCTTTCTTTTCTTTCATATTCAAATGCTGTTTGTTCAAATCCAACCCAACTAAATAGTCCTCTTAAAAATTTATTATGTTCTGGTAAAGAATTAATAACATCTACTACTTTTCTATCAACTAATCTAAAATCGCCAGTATCTTTTGGAATTTCAACATCAGATAGAGCATTTAATGTTTTATAAAACATTTTTGCTGTCAATAATTTAAATTTTGATTCTCCATCTCTTGTTTTTCTCTTTCCATATATTACTTCATTTCCATCTTCCCACAATTTTAACATTTCAGGGATTAATTCTGGTGGATCTTGTAAATCAGCATCAATTATTACAATTGCATCACCCGTTACATACTTCAAACCTGCAGTTACTGCACATTGATGTCCAAAATTTCTCGCAAAGGATACTATTTTTACATTTTTATCTTTTTTTGCAATTTCTTCTAATATTTCTAATGTCTTATCCTTACTTCCGTCATTAACAAATATAATTTCATATTCATAATTAGAAATATTATTTAAAACTTTTTTCATTCGTTCATAACATTCATTAGCTACTTCTTCTTCGTAATACATTGGTATAACAACTGATATTTTTTTCATTTTTTTCACCTTTCTTTTTTGCTAGATATTCTATTCCTCCTAATTGGCTCATCATAATAATTGGTAACATTGTTATTAAATATCTTGATCGATTTTCCCACATTAATAAAAACACCATTATTCCTAATACTGCTATAAATAAAACATTATCTTTAGCATTATATTCTTTGTCTTTTAATGTTTTATAAACATTAATTAATATAAATATTAACATTCCAAAATGCATACTTTGTGGCCAATATTTATATATTTGAGTATTTTTCCCTTTAGATAAAACTACTTCATGTAAAATCCTATATTTTACTGGTTCTCTTCGTAATACTTCTGGAGAAAAATAAGTTCCATCGCACAAACCATAAATTATTTTTTGCTTTAGATGTTCAAATAAAGTTTTATTAAAAAATAAATCATATATTCTTTCTTTTATTACTTTTCTATTTGCTTCTTTTTTTTCTTGAAATGTTTCAAATGACTGAGTGTATAAATATTCATCAGTTGAAAATCCACCTTTTCCTTTTAATCCCATCATAATCCAATGTTCAGTAGGTATTTTATTTGTTTCTAATAATTGTTTATCTGGAATATATAATGGTTCTATAAAAACATTAAATAAAAAATATAATAAAATTAAAATCATAAAACTAAATTTAAATTCTTTTAATATGTTTTTTATATTAAATTTACAAATAAGAATATCATATATAATTAGTGCAATAAAAATAAAAATAGAAGTTATCTTTATTTTTATTCCTAAAAATAAAATGATTCCAAATAATATTTGTAATACAATTTTCTTTGCATTTATCTTTTGTTCTTGCTCTATTATTTTGCTATCTTTATTTTTTGTCTTTAAATATACAGTTACCATTAACATTGTAAAAAACATTGAAATTGTATCACTATAATAACATGCCGAATATAAGTATAATGGTACTGTTATAATTGTGATAATCAAAATCATTAAAGCCTTTCTTTTGCCAAAAATAATATTTGTATTATAATAAAGTAATATTCCTGTAAAAGCAACTAATAATGAATTAAATATTGTAGCAATTGTTAAAAAATCTGTATTTTTTAGCATATAAAAAAAACTAAAAATAGCTTGATATATTCCAACTAACATAATATTATTAGGAAATGTATATAAATATAAATTTTCCGTTTTATTATCTAATACATAATCTTTGGCAATTGAAAATACCGCTCCCATATCCCAACTAGGATTTAATTTAAAGTAATTGCCTGAAAATATGCATAACACAGTAAATAATATTAATAAAATATATACAATAAGCTTACTCTTTTCGATTTTGGGAATTATATATTTATAAACTAAACTTATAAATATACAATATCCCATAACTGTTATTATTAAAAAAATAGGATTATATGTAAATAAAACATTTCCATAATCTTCATAGAAAAATATTCCATTGAAAATTATTACTGCAATAAATATAGCCAAAAATATTAATACTATTTTTAGTATATATTTCTTTAACTTTATTAACATTTTCCCTCCCTATTTTAAAACTCTTCTGCAAATCCTTTTTGCAATTTCTTAAATATTAAGTATCCTATTATGCAAAATACAACTGATGCTCCAAACAAAATAGATAAACTTTTCATATCAGGAATTGTCTGATCGTAAAATATTGCTCTATACCCATTAATCAAATGTGCAACTGGATTTAATTTTATAATAAATGAAAATGCTTCTGGTATATCATTTTTTCCATAAACTATTGGTGTTGCATAAAACATAACTTGCAAAATTATTTGAACAAAATGTTCCAAATCTCTAAAATACACTGTTAATGAAGATAGTATAAATGCTATACCTAATTGTAAAATAAATTGAATAATCATTATTAATGGGAAAAATATTATATATTTTGTTAATCCTAATCCATAAATAAAGCAAAAAGCTACTATAATAATCGTAGATATAAGAAAATTTACCATTCCACTTGTCACTACTGAAAGAGGCAAAATCTCTCGTGGGAAATATACCTTCTTTATAATATTTCCATTGGCTATAATCGTAAATGCAGATTGTGAAACAGATGCTGTAAAAAATGTCCATGGAATTAATCCTATACACACAAATATTACATAATATGGCTGTGTTGTTCTTAAAATTAATGGGAATATTAACGCATATACTGCTAATTGTAATAATGGATTTAAAAATGTCCAAAGTACTCCTAGAACAGAATTCTTATACTTACCCCTTATTTCTTTTTTTACATTGTTTTTCAACAATTCTCTATAATTATATATATTTTTAAATACATTCATCTTCGTATAATTCTCCTTTTTATTTGTTTATGCTGTTGTTTTTACATATTCATCAATTACTGTTTCAATATCTCCATCCATTTTTATTTCTCCTTGATGAAGCCATACTGCTCTTGTACAAAATCTTTTTACAGCGCCCATTCCATGTGTTACAAATACAATAGTTTTTCCTTCTGCTTTTAATTCTTCTAATTTTTTAAAACATTTTTCTTGAAAATGCTGATCTCCAACAGATAATATTTCATCTATTAAAAGAATTTCTGCATCGACATTTATTGCAACTGAAAAAGCTAATCTCATGTACATACCAGAAGAATATGTTCTTACTGGATTATCAATGAACGTTCCTAATTCTGAAAATTCTATTATTTGTTCTAACCTTTTATCTATTTCTTTTTTGGTAAGTCCAAATATTGATGCATTAAAATATATATTTTCTCTGCCTGAAAAATCAGGGTGAAATCCTGCACCTAATTCTAATAGTGATGTTAGTTTTCCTTGAGTCTGAACAGAACCTTTTGTTGGATAAATTATTTTTGTCATTAATTTTAATAATGTTGATTTTCCACTTCCATTTACTCCTATTAATCCTACAACTTCACCTTTTTTTATTTCTAAACTGACACCTTTTAAAATTTGTCTTTTCTCTTTTTTTCCTTTTCCTAATCTAATCAGTCTTTCTTTTAATGTATTAGCTTTATCATAATATATAGTAAATTCTTTATACAAATCTTTTACTTCTATAGCCGTATCTTTATTCATCTTTTCCTCCCTGGTTTTATTATTTATTAATTAATTTATCAATTACTGTTTTTATCTGTTTTGTTGCATCTTGTGTTATTTTTTCTGATATACTAAAAATATTTTTTTGATTTTTATTTTCAGTTACATCTTTTAATCTATTAAATACACTTTCTGTATCTAAATTTAAATAGCTTAATGCTTGTTCTTGTTCAAATATTTCATTAAGATACTTTATTTTATAATAATAATGTTCATGTATATCGTAATTAATTGATATGCATGGTATATTTAAAATATCTGCTAACAAAATTGAATGATATCTCATTCCTATTATTATATCATTTTTATTAAATAATTCTATAGTTTCTGACATATTTTCTGAATATTTTTCTATATTTATTTTAATATCACTATTTTCAATGCATCTAACCCTATCATAAAATCTTATATCAATTTCATTATAATCATAAAAAGGTATTAAATTAATATTACATTTTTTATTTAGTTTTGATATTGCATCTATTATAATATTTAATTTTTCAATATTATTATCATTTGAAATAAACACTACTCCTATATTTAAATCATTTGAAATTTTTCTTTCTTTTCTAATATTAGGTAGAATCTTTTTATTTGATAATACTATATCATTTATCTCTACAATTTTTTCACTTATTTCTTTTCCAAGTTTTTCTTCTAAATATTGTTTTGTGTAAGAATCTCTAACTGAGAAAAATTCTGATTTTTCTATTACATATTTTAACTTATCTAGATATTCTTCATTATTAATATTTTGACTTGCACTTAGTGCTAAACATATTACTTTTTTATTAAAAGCTATTGCTCTTATAGCAAGTTTTATAAGTATAGTTCCCAAATCATATTGATATGATTTTTCTTTTTCATACTGCTTATCATCAATAATTGCTCCTCCTCCAAATATAACATAATCATATTGTTCTGCTAACACATTAAAATCACAAAGTGTTCTTGGATAATGTAAAAATCTTACATCTTTATACTTATCAATACTATATTTCGGATTATCTGCAAGTAAAATAGTAATTTTTTTATTTTCAACATCTTCTAAATAATCTAATACTGTTTCTAGCATTAATTCGTCTCCCAAATTGGGAGCTCCATAAAATCCTACAATTAAAATATTTTTGAAATTTTTATCTATTTCTATATTTTGTAATTCTGAATTATTATATTTTATTTGTTCTAATTTTTCATTTACTTCTAAAATAGTGTTTTTTAATTCAGCTTCTTCATTATTAATTCTTTCTGTTAACTTTTCTAACTTTTCTAACTTTTCTAAAATTTCTGATATATCATCATTAAATTCATTTTTCATTTTTTGTATACTATTAGAATTTTCTTCTATTATTCTTTTTGTAACTTCTTCGCTTCTTATTCTTGAATGTTCTTCAATCATCCAATTTATATCTCCATAATCTACGAATATTCTTCTAATAAATTTTTTTATTTTATCAAAAAATTTCATAGTCTGTCTCCTCGTATAATATATTTAACAATCAATTTTATAAGTTTAAATTACATTAAATAACTGATTGTTTAGAAAATTTAATGTAAAGTAGTAAAGGATTATTATATTTACATAATATGATATAATATTTTTGTATAAACCTA
>JAFRDD010000072.1 GCA_017404025.1 Clostridia bacterium | reverse complement strand
TTAGGGTTAATCATATTTCTTAACCCTTATATATCAAGGCTTCGAAAAGCCGAGATTTCTATATCACTCAAATTTCCTGGTATCTTTTGTACCTCTTTGGATAAAACTAATTATAGATACATAAACTAATTAGTTGCACTAACGGAGGTATTAACAAATGATACAAAGACAAGAGATTTTTAACATAGTTGATTTATTTACATCACAACCAGTAATTGATTTTTATCAAACACTTTTTGATTGTGTTGACTTGTCATCAATTCCTGAATTTATCCAATCAAAACGTGGACCTATAGGCTATTCACGCCATGCTCTAACAAGAGCATTTATTGTGATGAATTGTGAACATTTTAGAGAAATTACTTTACTACGTGATTTTTTATATTCTAATCTTAAAATCGCCCAGCTATGCGGGTTCGATATTACAAAAAAGTTGCCATCATATAGCGTATTTCAACGCCATATAAAAAACATTGAAAATTCAGATTTAAAAGAAGTAATGAAATCACAAGTAAAAACACTAATTAAACTCGGAGCCATAAATAATGAGATTGTGTCTGTAGACTCCACCCCTATAAAAGCAAATACAAAATTTAATAATCCAAAATGCTTTTCAAAAAATAAATTTTCTAAAGATAATCCTCCAAAGTCTGATAAAGACTGTAAATTAGGAGTTCATACTGCTAATAATGAGGACACTGACAAAAATTATGAATTCTATTGGGGGTATAAGAATTTAATTATGTGTGATGCAAAATCAGGATTACCAATATATGAAGTGACCTTAACTGGTGAACAAGCCGATGTCTCAAATTTAATAAGCTTTCTTGAGAAAATAGATAGTTGGTTTAGCTTAAAAAATTCTAATTTATTGGCTGATAAAGGATTTGATTCAAGAGCAAATTATAATTATATTAAGGATACATTACACGGTAGAGCTTTTATAGCAAAGAATCGACGCAATACAAAAAGTGTAGAAACACTATCTTGCGGTAACCCGCTATGCGAAGCAGGTTTAGCTATGCATAAAGATGGAAAACAATATTTAAAAAACTCTATAAAGCAAAAATATTGCTGCCCATTTAGAACATCTAAAGACGATTCAAAATGCCCATGTAATCATCCTAAATACAATAATGGTCATAAAAATAGAGGATGCGTAAAGTATAAATCCATCGGCACTGATTATAGAGCTAGTGTGGATGAAACTTCAGATTATTTCAAGTTCTTTTACTCAATGAGAACTGAGTCTGAACGCTATAATTCAAGATTTAAAAATTTAAATCTTGAGACCCCTTCTGTAAGAAACATAAGATCCATCGAAAATCAAAATACCTTGGGTCATATATGTCTCTTAGCTGTTGCACTCGCCGCAATCATTACCAATAAGGGCGATATGCTTCGTTCTTTAAGTAATCTTAAACGCGCGATTTAACTCTTTAACAATCTAATTTTTTACATTTACTATCCTCATAGGGATAGTCTGCCCTTTTTTAGGTCATATTATTAGTAGTTATCCTAATTTTACTATTTTTAATTCTCTAATCTATATTCAATTTTTTAAAGATCAATTATGCTCATCTCTA
>JAFRDD010000071.1 GCA_017404025.1 Clostridia bacterium | reverse complement strand
CCTGTCAATAACTTTTGAAAATGTCCCAAAAATTTCTAAACATTAGCGGGAAATTATTCTCGCTAAAATGGACATTTTATTATATTAATCTTGAGTCTTTCCGCTCGCCGCGGAGGCAGGCTCAAGATTTTTTGTATATTTTTTTATCTTTCTGCCTATAATAATTTTAGGTGAAAGATTTTTTGTAAGATACTTTAGTATCTTGATTTAGGCATATACTCGTTGGGTATGTGCTTTTTTCATTTGTTGCTTAAATGATGCGAGTTTCCAAGGATGGCTCATTGGTGGTATATATTTTTTCTTTTCTACTTTTGCCTTTGGCTCTGGATCGAATTCTTTTGAGTATTTTTCGTGTTTTTCTAATTTTCTTAATTCATATATTTTTTCACCTATCGTTACTAATAATTCTCCATTAAAAGCTTTTATTACTAAGCATTCGGTCTTTGGTTTAAAACATTTTAATTCGTTATTTTCATAAGGCTGGTAATATTCATTTTTAAATTTTATACTATTTCCATTATCTATTTTTCTTGGAGTTAATATTGCTAGGGTATAATTAATTTTTTCTGCTGATGGCGCTTTTTCGTATACAGATTCAAATTTTTTATAATCAAGAGCAAATTTCTTATTAAATTTTGGGATAAATGTTTTTATTAAATATTCATTTGCACCTTCAATTGTTGATATATTGTTTAGCCTTAATTCACTTATCAATCTATCTTGAAATGTTTCGTTATCTCTTTCAATTAAACCTTTTGCTTGTGATACACTAGTTGTATCAATACTTGTTCCCAATTGTTTACAGGCATATCCAAATTGTGTTAACACATCTTTATCAGATGTACGCTTATCTTCATTTAATCGATTATAATTAAATACTGTTCTGTTATCAGTTTTAAATTGATATGGAATACCATAATTTTCTAGTATTTGTTTAAAAACATTATAATATCCCTTTAAGGTTTCTTGCCAGTCAAAATATCCTCCAACTATATGGTTTGTAGCTTTATCAGTAGCTAGGTGTAAACAGGATTCTACATCACCAAACCATAAATGTGAAGAACCATCCATTTCAGTTATTTCTCCAAAATATTTAGGTTTTTCTCCTCTTGGGTGAGAATCTTCTAAAGCAACTTCGTTATTAACAGCAATTTCAATTTCTTCTTCAGTTTTATTTTTTAGTTTCTTTTCTTTTTGGAGTCTTTCTTTAGCTAATCGCCTTTTTGTAGCTTTTCTAGCTTTAGGTGAACGAATTCCTTTAGACATTAGTGTTTTATATACAAAAGTATACGAAACATTAATATTTTCTTCCTCGATAAGATATTCACAAAAATGTTTAAAGTTAAAACCGTTATATTTTTTCTGATAAAGGAGTATAATAGTATCTGAGAAAGATTTATCTAAGGTTTTAGCTGGCTTTCTGGAGCGATTACCATGCACAAAACCGTGATTTACCTTTCTCTTTATATATTTTTATCAATCTATTTATCTGTCTTATAGATAATCCTAATTTTTCTTTTGCACGAATTTTATTTCCATTATGATCAACTAACTCCTTAATAACTTCATACTTATCTAATTCTTTCATTCTTAACTCAACCTTTCTCATATATCCTCCTAAAAATCTTAATAATAAAATTATTATTTGATTTTTAGGGAACATTTATTTATTAGTTGGGACATTTTCTAAAGTTACTACTTAAGACATTATCATAAATTAATCATATAATATTACGGCATTATTACAAAAAAATTGCAAAAATATTACAAATATGGTATAATATACTTATACTAAAGGTAAAACCTTGGAAAGAGGATGATTATTATGGTAGTTTTATATATAATATATTTAGCATTATTTATAATATTAGGATTAATTGCATTTGCAGTAATGCAAATAAAATTAGCAGGAATGAATGTAAAAGATTTTTGGGATTTTGTTGAGGCAAATGAAAAACTAAATCAATTATATGCATTTTCTAAGTTTTATGACAAAATGTCAGCTACACAACAAGTTTTATATTTATCAGAAGCAGAAAAAGTTTTTAGTGCATTTGAAAAAGTTCCAAATGTATTATGGGAAGAAGAATATGAAAAATATAGAGAAGTTCTTGATAAATATAAATATATAAAAATGTTAAGATGGTCAAATTAAATTACAAAAAAATATAAAAATAGGTTGTAAAATTAAAGAAAAATTGATATACTAATGTAGAAATAAGTATATCAATTTTTTTGATATAAAAAAGGAGGAAAAATTATGGATGAAGAAAACAAAGTAAATGGAGAATTAGTAGAATTAGCGGTTCCAACTGAACCAGAAACAAATGGAATTCAAATTGCAAATGAAGTTGTTGCAGTAATTGCAGGAAAAGCAGTATCTGATGTCCCAGGAGTTGCATCAATGGCAGGAGGATTTGCAGGAGTATTTAGTGGAAAGAAAAATGTATCAAGAGGAATAAAAGTAGAAGCAAATGATAAAACAACAAAAATAGACGTAAATATTATAGTTGAATATGGACATAGAATACCTGATGTTGCATTTGAAATTCAAAATAGAGTAAAAAAAGCAGTTGAAACAATGACAGGATTAGCAGTTGCAGAGGTAAATGTACATGTTCAAGGTGTTGATATAGATATTAAAAAAGATGAAAATAAACCAAATGGAGAAAAAGTAGAATCTGCTGAATAGTATAAAATACAAGAAATGGAGTAATAGAAATGAAAGTATTAGAAAAAATAACTTTAATTATATATTCAATGTTAATGCTAGCAATATCTGTTATAGTGTGTTTATTAATATTTGGGTGGATTGATATTAAATTTGCTGGAGAATTTTGCAAAGATATATTAGTTGGAGATTTATCTTCTAAAATTGTTTTAGGAGTAAGTGTATTTTTTATATTATTATCAATAAAAACAATATTTTTTGGTTCTAGAACAAGTGGAAATTCAAGTGACAATATGCAAGGAATTGTTTTAGAAAATGAAAATGGAAAATTAATGATATCAAAAGAAACACTAGAAAATTTAGTTAATTCCACTGCAAAACAATTTCAAAATGCACAAGAAGTTATAACAAAAGTAAGTTTAGACAAAGAAAATAATGTTAGAGTATATGCTACATTAGTAGTAAATTCAAATGTAGTAATTAAAGATTTATCAGCAAATTTACAAGAAAGAATAAAACAAAGAATAAAACAAGCAACAGATTTAGAAGTAAAAGAAGTTAATATAAGAGTAAAAAATATTGCACAGCAGCAAGAACAACAGCAAGATGTATAAAAATATTTTTAGAAAGGGATAAAAATGGAAAGGTCAGCTATTAGAGAGTCAACTTTTAAACTAATATATAGTTTAGAGATACAAAAAGAAGTTGAATTGAAAGAACAAATAGAATTATATATTGAATCAAATAAAATTGAAGATAAAAATGCTAAAGAATATATAGAAGATGCTGTTTTAGGCATTGAAAAAAATAAAAATGAAATAATTAGTATGATTGAAAAAAATCTTAAAGCTGATTGGAAAATTCAGAGAATTTCTAAAATTGATTTAGCAATATTAAAACTTGCAATATATGAAATTAAATATAAAGAAATTCCATACAAAGTAGCAATAAATGAAGCAGTAGAAATAGCCAAAAAATATGGAGAAGAAACCTCAAAAAACTTTGTAAATGGAATACTTGCAAGTATTGTAAAGGAAGAAGAAAATAAATGAAATATGCAGAATTAGCACAAACAGTAACAAGCTTAAATAATTATATTAAAGAAAAAATTGCAGAAGATGAATATTTAAACAATGTTTTAGTAAAAGGAGAAATATCAAATTTTAAAAACCATTACACAGGACATCTTTATTTTACGCTAAAAGATGAAAATTCATTAATAAAGTGCATAATGTTTAAAAGTTATGCACAAAAATTGAATTTTCTTCCAAAAGATGGAATGAAAGTAATGGTTTTTGGTACTGTTTCAGTTTTTGAAAGAGATGGTGTATACCAAATTTATGTGAAAGCTATGGAAGAAGAAGGTATTGGTGATCTATATGCTAAATACCAAAAGCTAAAAGCTAAGCTTGAAGAAGAAGGATTATTTGATGAATCAACCAAAAGAAAAATTCCAAAGATGCCCGAAACAATAGGTGTACTTACTTCACAAACAGGAGCAGTGATAAGAGATATAATAAATGTATCAACAAGAAGAAATCCGAATGTACATATTAAACTATATCCAATTCCTGTACAAGGAGAAGGTGCTGCAGAGAAAATTGTTCACGGAATTAATTTTATGAATGAAAAAGTTGGTGCAGATGTTTTAATAATAGCAAGAGGTGGAGGTTCATTAGAAGATTTATGGCCTTTTAATGAGGAAATTGTAGCAAGAGCAATATATAATTCTGCAATTCCAGTTATATCAGCAGTAGGACATGAAACAGATTTTACAATTGCGGATTTTGTAGCAGATTTAAGAGCTCCTACACCATCAGCTGCAGCAGAACTTGCAGTACCTGATATGATTGAAATAAAAGAAAAAATATTAAGTAATGAAAAGAGATTAAAAAATTCTTTATTAAAAAAAGTAGAATATTCAAGATTAAGATTTGAAAAAGTTATGACTAATAGAGTTTTTAAAGAACCAACGAGAAATATTAATGATAATTATTTAAGGGTAGATAGTTTTGTTAAAAAATTAGAAAATATTGTGAAGCAAAGACAATATCAAAGTCAAATAAAATATAAAGAGTTAAATTCAAAATTAGATGCTTTAAGTCCATTAAAAACATTATCAAGAGGTTACTCTATTGTTGAGAAAGATAATAAAATAGTAAAAAGCAAAAAGGAAATAAAACAGGGTGAAGAAGTAACATTAAAATTTAAAGATGGAGATTGTAAGGCAAAAGTTATATAAGAGGTGAAAAAATGGAAGATAATTTTGAAATAAATATGGAAAAATTAGAAAAAGTAGTAGCTGAATTAGAAAATGAAAATTTAAGCTTAGATGAATCTGTAAAAAAATTTGAAGAAGGTATAGAATTATCTAAAAAATGTAATGAAATATTACAAAAAGCAGAAAAAAGAATAACTATACTTTTGGAAAATGCAGAAAATTATGAAGAAAAAGATTTTAAAATAGAAAACAATTAAGGAGAAAAAAAATGGACGAGTTATTAGCTTTAGTACAAAGTAAATATATATATATACCTTGCATTTTACATATATCTGTTCAAGCATTTAAAGTATTATGGGAATTGGTAGTACATAGAAAATTTGATTTTAAAAGAATACTAGGAGCAGGAGGAATGCCAAGTTCACATTCAACTTTAGTAACAGTATTAACAGCAATGGTTGGAAAAAATGAAGGTTTTGGATCTCCAATTTTTGCTGTTTCACTAGTATTTGCACTTGTTGTTATGTATGATGCATGTGGAGTTAGGAGAGCAGCTGGAAAGCAAGCAGCATTACTTAATAAAATAGTGCAAACGCCAGGGCTTAACGGATTACAAGTACAAGAAAAGTTAGTTGAAGTATTAGGACATACTCCAATACAAGTTATAGTAGGAGCTATTATAGGTACTACAGTTGGTTTAATATTTGGATAAAAGGAGAGTGTTTTTATGACAGATATAGAAATTGCAAGAAATACTAAGTTAGAAAAGATTACTGATATAGCTAAAAAAGTAAATATTAATGAGGATGATTTAGAATTATATGGAAAATATAAAGCAAAGATTTCAGAAGAAGTTTTTGAAAAAAATAAAAATAATAAAGATGGAAAGCTAATATTAGTTACAGCGGTTAATCCTACTCCATTAGGAGAAGGGAAAACAACAGTATCTATTGCTGTTGCCGATGGGTTATCTAAAATAGGTAAAAAATCAATTTTAGCATTAAGAGAACCATCGCTTGGTCCTGTTTTTGGAATAAAAGGTGGGGCTGCAGGTGGAGGAAAAGTGCAAGTTGCACCCATGGAAGATATTAATTTACATTTTACAGGTGATATTCATGCAATAACAGCAGCAAATAATTTACTATCAAGTGTAATTGATAATCATATGTATTTTGGAAATGAACTTGAAATAGAAAAAGTTACTTGGAAAAGATGTTTAGATTTAAATGATAGACAATTAAGAACAGTTGATACAGGTCTTTCAGGAGAGAAAAAAATCGTTCCAAGAAGAGATAAATTTGATATAACTGTTGCATCAGAGATTATGGCTATTGTATGTTTATCTGAAAATTTGCAAGATTTAAAGAAAAGATTAGCTAATATTATAATTGGATATAATAAAAAAGGGACTCCTGTATATGTTAAAGATTTAAAAGTAGAAGGTGCAATGGCAGTATTACTTAAAGATGCTATAAAACCAAATTTAGTTCAAACTTTAGAACATACTCCTGCAATAATACATGGCGGGCCATTTGCAAATATTGCACATGGATGTAATAGTATAAGAGCAACCAAAATAGGGCTAAAAATAGCAGATTATGTTGTTACTGAAGCAGGTTTTGGTGCTGATTTAGGAGCAGAAAAATTCTTGGATATAAAATGTAGAAAAGCAAATTTAAAACCAGATGCAGTAGTTATTGTTGCAACAATTAAAGCTTTAAAATATCATGGTGGAGTAGATAAAGAGAATATACAAGAAGAAAATATTGAAGGATTAGAAAGAGGAATTCATAATTTATATACTCATATAGAAAATTTGAAGTCTAATTTTGGATTAAATGTAATTGTAGCAATAAATAAATTTAACACAGATACGGAAAAGGAAATCAAATTTCTTGTAGAAAGATTAGAAGAAAAACAAGTACCATGTAGTTTAGTAGAAGGATGGGCAAAAGGAGGAGATGGTGCTACAGATATTGCTGAAAAGTTAGTGGAATTAACTAAAAAAGAAGAAAATTTTAAATTTACATATAATTTAGAAGATTCAATAAAAGAAAAAATAGAAAAGGTTGCAAAAAATATATATAGGGCAAAAGAAGTTATATACACAGATGAAGCAAATAAAAATATAGAAAAAATTGAAAATTTAGGTTATGGAAATTTGCCTATTTGTATTGCAAAAACACAATATTCTTTATCAGATGACCCTAAAAATTTAGAATGTTTAGAAGATTATTCTATTACAATTAGAGATGTTGATTTAAAAGCTGGAGCAGGTTTTGTAGTAGCCTTGGCAGGAAACATTATGACTATGCCAGGTCTTCCAAAAGTTCCTGCAGCAGAAAGTATAGATATTGATGATGATGGGAATATTGTTGGAATATTTTAATATAAAAAGCAAGAAACAGCGGTAAGGATACCACTGTTTCTGTTTGTCAGTTTTTATGATTTTGTTAGTTCCTACTCATTGAAATAGTGTAAAAAAATACAGGTTAGAAATTTGATTTCTAATCTGTATTTTGGTGCAGATGGCCGGAATCGAACCGGCACGGTTTATTCAACCGCAGGATTTTAAGTCCTGTGCGTCTACCAGTTCCGCCACATCTGCATATAAAAAACTGGTTTGCCTTAACGACAATACCTATTATAATATGTTAATTAATTTTTGTCAATATTATTTAATAAAAAAAAATTAAAAATTTTTTAAATTATACTATACAATCTAAAAAAATTATGTTATAATTCATTTTAGTTGATTTTAAATCATTAAATTTTATAGGGGCATAGTACATCGGTAGTATAAGAGTCTCCAAAACTCCAGAGCTAGGTTCGATTCCTAGTGCCCCTGCCAATTATTTTTTTCAAGATTATTTAATCGGAGGAGATACCCATTTTTAACTACATTAAATATACAACATCAAGTATTATTATTTTTTCTATAATAATATGTTTATTTTTTATTCCTTTTTTTGAATCAAAATATAGTAGTTTAGCTACAAATTTAGAATTTTACGAAATAAATCCCAATGGATTTACATGGCCACTTCCAGGCTATAATAGAATAAGCTCATATTTTGGAAAAAGAAATGCTCCAACAAATGGTGCATCATATTATCATAAAGGAATTGATATACCAGCACCTGAACGGAACTAGTTTCATTGCTGTTGCTGATGGAAGAATTACATTTGTAGATTTTCTTGGAGGAGGAGGCTATACAATTACTTTATCATTTGGAGATTATAAAGTTTCATATTGCCATTGTAATCCGAATTTTATTGTAAAAGTAGGGGATGAAGTAAAAGAAGGACAAGTTATAGGAAGTGTTGGTCCTAAAAATGTGTATGGTGTTCCTGGTAATCAATATAAAGACTCTAATGGTGAACCAACAAATGGTGCAACAACTGGACCACATTTACATTTAGGAATACGTTATAATAATGAATATACAAATCCATTAGATTTTTTTGACAATTAAAAATATATATGCTAAAATATTAATAATTAAAAAAAGGAGAAAAGGATATGCTAAAACAACAAATAAAAACAATAACCGAATTAACAAGTTTTAAATCAATTAAATACAATTGGTTGTTTTAGTGTATCTTAAAATAAATAAAATTAAGAAAAAAGTCTATTACAATCTAAAATTGTAGTAGGCTTATTTTTTATATAAAGGAGTTGATAGTGATGACCGAAAACAATGATGAAACCGAAACCAAAATAAAAATTAAAAGAAAGAAGGAATTAATATGTTAAATGAAAAAGGAGCCGAATTATTAAAAAAAGTAATTAAAGAAAAATATGAAGATGTAAAATTAGAAAATGTTAATGCAAACGAAAATGAATTTTATTATGAATTCAAAGTAGAAGCTTCAATAAGTGAAAAAGATTTAAAAGAGTTAGAAGAAAAAATAAAAGAGATGAATAACGAAATATTTGTTAAACTATTAAGAATAAGTGGAGTGTATTTTGAAGGAAATATTGAAAATGAAATGATTACAAGAATAGTAGGAAAAGCTTTTAAAACAAAACATGAGTTAGAAGATTATGAGAAATTTTTAGAAGAAGCAAAAGAACGTGACCATAGAAAAATTGGAAAAGATTTAGATTTGTTTTGTTTTTCAGATTTTTTAGGTGCAGGACTTCCTTTATATACACCAAGAGGAACAATTGTTAAAGATGAATTACAAAAACAAGTTGAAAAAATATGTAGAAATTATGGGTTCCAAAAGGTAAGTTGCCCATCTCTTGCAAGCATTGATTTATTTGAAACATCTGGACATGCTCAAAAATTTAATGATGAGCTATTTAGAGTAAGTTCACCTAAAGGACATGAATTTGTATTAAAGCCAGTGCAATGTCCGCATCATACACAAATATATAGTTCGAAGATACGTAGTTATAGAGATTTGCCAATAAGATATATGGAATCTGACAAGCAATATAGAGCAGAATTACCTGGCGCTGTTGGAGGACTGTCAAGGGTTTATGCAATTACAGTAGAAGATGGTCATTCATTTTGTAGAGTTGATCAAGTAAAAGAAGAAGTTATTAATATGTGCAATATAATTAAAGATTTTTATTCTAAAATGGGACTTTGGAATAATTATTGGGTATCATTATCTGTAAGAGATTTAAATCATCCTGAAAAATATATTGGTAGTAATGAAGATTGGAATCTGTGCGAAAAAATGCTTCAAGAGGTTTCAGACGAGCTTGGACTAAATGCTAAAAGATGTGAAGGAGAAGCAGCATTATATGGGCCTAAACTAGATTTTATGTTTAAGGATGCATTAGGAAGAGAAATACAAATACCAACAGTACAATTAGATTTTTCAACACCTAAAAGATTTGAACTTTATTATATAGATGAAAATGGTAAAAAACAAACACCGGTTATGGTCCATAGAGCTATTCTTGGATCATATGAAAGATTTTTAGTATTATTACTTGAACAATTTAAAGGAGTACTTCCTTTATGGTTATCTCCTGTTCAAGTTAATATAGTGCCAGTGAATACTAAATCTCATGGAGAATTTTGTAAAAAAATAATGAATATTTTAAATAATGAAGAGATTAGAGTTGAATGTGATAATAGTGATGATAGTATGAACAAGAAAATTAAGAGAAGTACTAATATGAAAAATCCATATACAGTAATTATTGGAAATAAAGAAATAGAAAATAATCAAGTTAGTTATAGGAAACTTGGAAGTGAAGAAACTATAAGCATAGGAATTTATGAATTTGTAGATAAAATAAAAAAAGAAATAAAAGAAAAGTAAAAAAATCTCACTAGTTAAGTGAGGTTTTTTCTATTGATTTATATAATTTACAAATATTACAGTCAGAACATAACTGAATTCTGTTTTCAAAAATTAATTGTAAAGTAGTAATAAATTCATCTATTTTATTATTAACAAGATGTATATAAATTTTATTTGGGAGAAGAGTTAATAATGAATTTAGTATATAATCATTATAAGAAAAGGTAATATCAGATAAATATTTTGCTTTAAAAATATCATCATCAATATTTATCATATTTTTATTTTCATCTAATAATAGAGGGAAATTTTTTAAATAAATAAGATGGACATATTTGCTATTTATAGGTTGAGAAGAAATATAAAGTTTTAGAAGTGAAATAAATTCGTTATATTCACGTTCTACTATAAAATTGTTTACTGCTTCATCAACAAGAGTTTCAATTATACTACAATAATTTTTCAATCTAAAATTTATGAAGCCGTTTAAAATAATAGATTTATTAAAAGATAAGTAATCATAAAAACTATTGTATAAAAGTTTATATTTTTTTTCATAATATTCGCTATTAAAAGAGCTCAATTCAAAACATATATTTAAAATGTTTTTTCTTTCAGATTCGTTAAAATAAAAATGATTATGAAATATATATTTTTTTATAATTTCTGTTTCAAATTCATTAATTACTAAATTTGATAAAATGTTACTTATACAGTTTAAAAATTCAGTTGAATTTGATCCTGTGTAATGAATGATTATATTTTTGTAACATTTAAATTCATTTGATGAGAAGTAAACATCACCAATTTCTATATTTTTAAATTCGTTTAGTAGATAATTTAAGCAATTTGTATTATTGGTTTTTATACACAGCGATTTCATAAACTGAAGCTCCTTTCTGAATAATATTATCTACTAAAAGTCTTTTGGATATACATTATAGTATGCAAAAATAGAAAAACTGGAGCTTGTACAAGAAATATTACAATAATATTACGATAGTATTAAAAAAATATTACATTATAAGAAGATATTGAATTAAAAGACAAAATTTATTACAATATAAATGGAGAATTTTATAAAATGGGAGGAAAAAATGAAAAGAACAAAAGAAATTTTATTTTTAATTATTTTTTTAGGAGGGATACTATTTTTTTAGTAATAATGCATTTGGAGCACATACATTAACTACAACTGATGGAGAAAATACATTTAATTGGAGTTATAATTTAAATGATGATAATCAAGTTATTAATTTAAAATGTACAAATGCTGATACTATTAGTGGAGATATTACAATACCAAGTACAATAGATGGAAAAACTGTTGTTTATTTGGGAAATGATGCATTCAAAGGTGCTACAAATATAACAGGCGTAACAATACCAAATTCGGTAAAAAATATATGGGGATATGCATTTCAAAATTGTACAAATCTAAAAAAAGTTGAATTAGGAAGTGTAGAATATATAAGCGGAAATGCATTTAATGGATGCACAGAATTAGAAAGTATAAAAATTCCTAAAACATTGAAAGGTACGGATTCATTTGAATCTATTTCAAAAGCGGTATTTAGCGGGTGTACAAAATTAACGCAAATAACATTGGAAGAAGGATTAACAATAATTCCACATAAATTATGTGCAGAGACACCAATAACAGAAATAACGATACCAAACACTGTAACAAATATATGGAATAAAGCATTTCAGAACTGTACAGAATTAAAAAAGATTACGATATTGGATAATGTTACAAAAATGGAAGATAAAATTTTTGAAAACCACAATGAAGATTTAACAATATATTGTTATAAAGATTCTACTGCGCATCAATATGCAATTAAAAATAATATTAAATATATATTATTAACAAGACCAGTAGATCAAGCTCAAAATATTAGCAATATTGAAAAAGGTGTAGAAAGTGAAAAGAGTTCAGGTATAGAAGAAACAACAGTAAGTAAAAAACAAGATTCTACAACTGCAAGTGGTAAATTACCAAATACAGGTGTTGATATGAAAATAATTGCAATAATCACAATTATAACTATTGCTGGAATAATTACATTGTTTAAATATAAAAAAATTAAAGATATTTAAATTTTATACATAGTGTAAATTAATATATGAAAAAATGAGAGGGGATAAAAATGGAAAAATCAAAAACAGGAAAAATTATATTAATAATTATTGTTTCATTAGTATTATTAGCAGGAATAATTTTAGGGATTTTATTTTTAATAAATAAAGGCTCAAATGAAAATGGAGGACTATTTGGAGTTGGCAAAAAGAATGAAGATTTAAGTTATTTGTATTTTATAGAAAAAGATGAAAAAAATAATTGCAATGTTTACATCGATAAAAATGGAAATGTTAAGAAAATATCTACCGAAAAATACAAAATTCCAACAGGAAATATATATGATAATTGTATAATAGTTAAGGATGAAAAAGGAAATAATTTAGTTGTAGATTCAAATTTAAATGTTTTATTAGATGAAAGTTATAAAGTAACGGATAAGTCAAGAGACTGCTTTAAAATATATAAGGATGGAAAATATTCTGTTATCAATAAAGAGGGAAAAGTTATTGTTGCTCCTACAGAAAAATTTATTAGGTTATCAGCTTTTGAAAAGAACAATTGTGTTGTTATAGAAGTTGAAAACGGAAAAAATGGGGATTCAACAGCTTATGATATATATACAAGTGTTTCTGGAAAAAAGGTAATGTCAAAATTTAGTGATCATATGTCTTTATACTCAAAAATTAATGGAAATGGTGGCATATTAGACTTAGCAAAAAATAATGTTGAGCGTACATATATAAATGCTTCAACAGGAGAAGAAATTGCTAGAGGTGGTAATGGTAAATATATTGGTGTTAGACCTAACTGTTGTGTAGAGATAAGTGATAGTAATGCTAGAAATAATACTATAAAATTTTTTGATAAACAAATGAAATTATCAAAAGAGGTTAAAACTCAAGGTGATTCAGCTTGGTATTTAAATGATTTTGTTATTATAGATAGTACTGTGTACGACTATGAAGGAAATGTTATAAATAATTTGAAATTTGACAGTGGAGAATCTTTTTATGGTAGAGCTGGAAATTTTATTAAAACAAAAGCAAATAAGAAATATAATATTTATACAGTAGACGGAAAGAAAATTATTTCTGATTTAGATAAAGATCCTAGTTCCAGTGAAATAGAAAAAGATAATAAATTATTTATAAGTAAAGGTACATCGGCAGTTACAGTAGAAAAAAGAAACAATAATGAAGCATATGTAAATAAAATTAATGATAGTGATAGATACTATGAAATAAGCTATAGAAATACTGATGGTTTTCAAATTTTTGATTTAGAAAAACAAAAAGTTATATGGGATAATAATGAAAAAGGAAGTGCTGAATTTTTGGAAAATGTTAATGTTATAAAAATAGAAAATACTTATTATAATTACAATGGAGAAAAAATATACGAAAAAACAAAATAATGCTATATAGGCATTATGTGGAGGAAGATTATGGATACACCAGTAAATGAAAATGTTCAAAATTATTCAATAAATAATAAAAAGAAGAAAAAATCTGGTTGTTTAATTGCGTTTATAATATTTGTATTACTTATTGTTATAGCAGTTAGTATACCATTTGTAATAAATAAAATAAAAGCAAATAAGCAAGCAAAGAGAGAAGCTTTAATGGAACTAACTTCTGCAGAAAAAATATATGAAGACTTTGAAAAGGGAAATATTACAGCAGATGAATATATAATGCAACTTGCCTATGATGAATATGACAAAAGTAAAATGAACAGTAAATATGCTTCAAAAATAATATGAAATTATCTAATAATGTTTTTGAAAAAGCAGAAAAATATAAGGATAGCTTGAGTAAAGAGACATTAAAATATTTATATGAAAAAATTAGTTTATCAAATTTGGAATTTACAACAGATGTAAGTGAAGGAGATACGGGATTTGATAGTTTTGGTGCAGTATATGCTGGTACACATGATGATAGTTTAAGAACCAAAATTAATAAAGTTAAATTATCTCCAAGAGGAAGATTTTTAATATGGTATACTAATGCAGGAAATTCTAAAGTTGATGAAAAAATGGTAGAAAAGTATGCTCAAGAAGTTGAAGATATGATAGATAAAATAGAAGAAACATATGGAATTGAATATAAATATGAGCCTGAAAATGGAATGCCAACTCTTGAAAAAAAATGATACAAAAGAAGAAATGAAGAAATTATTGAAATATTATAATATTGAAGAAGATTATTTAGATAAGGCTTTTAATATTTATATATGTTATACAGATAATACCAAAAAAGAAGGCTTATTGGGGATGTATCTTTCAAAAAATAAATGGTACGAAGAAGTTTATTTAACAATATTTGATGGAATCGATGGGAATTCTGTTGGAGAAAAAGCAGGAGTGCCACATATTCCATATTTTATAGCAAGTCCCGAAGCATTATCTAATTATGAAGAATTTAAATTAGTTTGTGCACATGAATTTTTTCATCATTTTCAAAAATATTATTGTGGAGATGGAAAATATGAAAAACCAGTTGCAGATGATTTTACAGTAGAAACAACAGCAAATTGGGTAAGTGCTAGTTTATATGATTCAAAAAGGGAAGATAATATTATGAAGAACTGGGCTACAAGATATGTATTAAATTGTGATAAACCAATAGATGAAATTGAACACAATGGACATTATGGTTATGCAGGAATATGTTTTGCTAAAGTTTATGAAGAAAAAATAAATGAAGGAAAACAGAAATTATTAGAATCATTGAAAAAAGAAAATCCAATGGAATATTTAGTAAATGCTTCTGATAATAGATTTCCTTATGTAATGATGGAACTTGCCAAAAGAAATGTAACAAATGAATATGACCACAATACATTTAAATCTTTGGAATTACCACCGAATAGTTTAGATATATCATCAGGATTAATGGAAAAACAGCAGCTAATAAGTAAATATTCAATGAAATATTATTATTTAGATAAAAGTAATTTTAAAGAAAATACAATTGTAAATGTTGAACCTATAGTATCTGGTAAATTAAATTATATACTTCTTGGAAAAAAAGGTAATAGTTATAATCAAATAAGCAATGGATTTTTACAAGATGGAGGAGTAGAAATAGAAACAGATACTTATTTCCAAAATTATAGTCAAATTATAATAGGAGTAGTAAATGCTACAGATAGCTTGTCTGTATATAATGTGTTGTCTTCAAATGCAGCATTAATAAAAGGAATTGAAGGAAAAAAAGAAGATAATGAAGCAGAAAGAAAAGAAATATTAAACAAAGTTGAAGAAGTAGAATTAAAGGTAGATGATTTGACATCAGTAGTAAAATTAATTAGTGATTTAGGAAAAGAGATAGGAGAAAAAGGAAAAAATAGTACTAGTGACCAAGAATTAAAAGAAAGCATAAATGAAACTATTTCTGAATTGAAAGAACTTGATAAAAATTTGGATGAATTAGATAAAAATTCAAAATTAAAGACGATAAGGTTAAAATCAATTGAAATACCAAAAGATGCAGATAAAGAAAAGATACATGATATTATAAAAAATTCTTATGCGGGAATTAGATTTAAAGTGGTAGATGTACAAATAGAGGATGGAACAAGAGTTAGTGCTGGATTTATATTAAAGCCATTTGACTTTAGCCAAATATATCTTTATGCAGTATGTACGTCTAATACAGAAGATTCATTTGCATATTTAGTAGAAATAGAAAATAAGTAAAATATGAATTACTAATTATATAATATTTTAGTAAGGTTATAGGATAAATGTCGAAAAATGCAGAAAAACGTAGATGAAAAATTGTTGCATTTTTCGGCATTTTGTGTTATATTTATTAAAAATTAAATTAAGTTTTCTTAAAAATTAATTCAAAAAGTTGTTTCGAAAGTTTTTTATCGAAGAAAAAATCAAAAAATAATAAAAAGAAAGAGAAAAAATAAGAAAAGAGGTGTATATAAATAATAAAATAAACTTATAAGTGCTTGATAAATAAATAAATTAATATTATAATGGAGGAAAAGAATGGCAGAAATAAAAAAATATATAAAAAACTTTACATATGAAGATTTTAAATTAATAAGATGTGCAAGTATTCTAATAAATAGATTAGAAGAGAATACGGCAAAATATAATTATATGGAAAAGCCAATAAATAATGTACATGACAAAATAATGAGAGAAGCTTTAGCAGAAAAAAAGAATGCAGTAGAAATAATAAATTATGCATTAAAAGGTAAAGCAATAGTAGCAGAAGATGAAATCGAAAAATATAATAGTAGT
>JAFRDD010000070.1 GCA_017404025.1 Clostridia bacterium | reverse complement strand
CTAGCTTACAAAAGCTAGTTTTTAATAAGACATTTTAATTTACAAATTACTAAAATCTGTAAATTAACATATTATTTTTAAGACATTTTTATTTACAAACAAATTAAAAATTTGAGACATTTTCATTTACTAGTCACAAAAAGAGAACACTTTTCAAGTGTTTTTTCATGTTTTTGGGGACAGGGACAAATGTTTTTGGGTGTTTTTGGGGACAGGGACAAAAATCAGCTTCTTATTTTTTCTTTAAATTCTCCATTGTTCCTCTCGGTATATCTAAATAATTTCTTATTTCGTTATACTTTATATTACAATTCTGCTTAAGGAAAAATATTAACTTTATCAATAATTTTCTATTTTGAAATATATCAATAACACAAATTTTATTTTCAATTATAAATTCCTCTATTCCTCCAATTATATATTCATCTGAATTATTATAACTTTCTTTATCATCCATAAATCTTATATCGTGTACTCTTTTAAACAGTAGTTCATAATTACAATTTTTTCCAAAAATTTCTTGCATAATTGGACTAGTACATTCTTCAGCATTATTCATATAATTATTGTAAGATGAATATTTATAATCTTCGCATTTCTTTACTATTCCTGCTTTTACTGGATTATCATGAATATATTTTATGCAATTTATTAAATATTTTTTATCATAAATCGGTTCTGCTTGATATCTATTTCTAAACAGTATCCCGCACCTATTTTGTGTTTTATTATACATTTGAGCATAATTTAAATTAATTTTTTGCATATACTTTCCAAATTTTTCTATATTTTCGGTATATACAAGAAAATGTGCATGATTATTCATTATGCAATATGCAATAATTGTAACCTCAAATTCTTTTTTATTCTCTTGTATAAGTTCTAAATATTTTATTATATAATCCTTCTTATTAAAAATGTATTCTTTATTTACTCCTTGTACCATTATATGTAAAAATGGTGTATTTAAATCTTTTCTCGATTTTCGTGACAATATTTTCCTCCTTCAAAAACAAAATAAGGAACTTATAAATTCATTATTTATAAAGCCCCCTATTTATTTATATATTGTTTTTGCAATATAACAACCCTTTTGTTGTATATTTTTTATATTGCATTAATATGTTTTTTGTACCTGTCCCCCAAAAACACTTGTCCCCAAAAAACATTGATTTATCCTAATTCCGCAAAGTATTTTATTGTTCTTACCATTTGGCTTGTGTAAGAATTTTCATTATCATACCAAGAAACAACTTGAACTTGATATAACCCATTTCCTATTTCTGTAACCATTGTCTGTGTTGCGTCAAATAATGAACCACATGTAATTCCTATAATGTCTGATGATACTAATGGCTCTTCTGTATATCCAAATGAAGCACTTTCTTCAGATTTCATTGCAGCATTTATAGAATCTACTGTAATATTTTCTCCTTTAACTACAGCAACTAATATTGTTGTTGAGCCTGTTGGTACTGGAACTCTTTGGGCAGAACCAATTAATTTTCCATTTAATTCTGGAATAACTAGCCCTATAGCTTTTGCTGCTCCTGTTGAATTTGGTACTATATTTACAGCAGCAGCTCTTGCTCTTCTTAAATCACCTTTTCTGTGAGGTCCATCAAGTAACATTTGGTCTCCTGTATAAGCATGAACTGTTGTCATTATTCCTGATTGAATTGGTGCATAGTCATTTAATGCTTTTGCCATTGGTGCTAAACAATTTGTTGTACATGATGCTGCTGATATTATTTTATCTTCTTTAGTTAATATATTTTCATTTACTCCAAATACAACTGTTGGCAAATCTTTTCCAGCTGGTGCTGATATTACAACTTTTTTAGCTCCTGCATCTATATGTGCCATGGCTTTTTCTTTAGTTGTATAGAATCCTGTACATTCTAATACAACATCAACTCCTATTTCTCCCCATGGAAGATTTTGTGCTTCTTTTTCAGCATATATTTTTATAGTTTTTCCATCTACTGTTATTGAATCTTCTCCTGCAACTACTGTATCTGCTTTTTCATATCTTTTTTGTGCAGAATCATATTTCAACAAATGTGCAAGCATCGCTGGACTTGTTAAATCGTTTATTGCAACTATTTCATATCCTTCTGCTCCAAACATTTGTCTAAATGCTAGACGTCCTATACGTCCAAAACCATTAATGGCTACTTTTACTGACATAATTATTCCTCCTTTTGATTTCAAGTAATTTCCTTGAAGTCTTTTTATTATTATTCACCAATTTTTTATTGGCAATACAATTCTATATCAAAAATATTCACTTTGCAAGCAATTTTTCATAATTTATTTTTTATAATAAAAAGAGACTCTAAACAGTTTGAATTCACAAACATTTAGTGTCTCTTCTTGTAAAAACTCTTCACAAGCCTATTTTGAGAGATTTTCTACATATCTACTAGCCTGATTCTTCGAAGAAAACATTCTAAGTACTATCTCTTCATTGCCTATACTAGTAGACTCTTTTACTTCATACCTATTATTGTGCTTCAGCACAACCGCATACTCATAATTTATGAGCATGAATACTCTAGCTGCTGCACAGCTATCAAAAATCTCCTGGATTTTCTGATATCTAATTTTATTCAGCAATCCTTCAAGCATTATGCCTACCCCATCCTGTCCATAGCTAACTAAATAAATCATAATTTTCCTTTCTCCCGTACACGGGGGAACTGAGTCTATATGACTCTTCTGACAATTGCTACTAATTTATTATAGCACATTTCACATAACATTTCAATTTTATATTGATATATTTTCTTCTCCAACAATCTCTTCAAATATCTCAAATATTTCTTTAGTAATATAAATCTGTCCACAAGGCTTTAGTTCGCCATTTACTTTAACTTGTACATTTATATTATTTTTTTCTCCATTAAAATATTTTATTGCACCTCTAAGTTTTGTTTTTTGTTCTTCTGTCAAACTTGTAATATCTATTGTTAATATTTTGGCCTGTTGCTG
Organism: Clostridia bacterium; assembly: GCA_017404025.1. Classification (GTDB taxonomy): domain Bacteria; phylum Bacillota; class Clostridia; order TANB77; family CAG-508; genus CAG-269. Next base: position 6,288 of record JAFRDD010000070.1, on the reverse strand, counting down.
TTCTGAAAAATCTTTTATTTCATTTGCTATTATCGTTGTTGTTTCGTCTTCTCTAATGCTTAATCTTCCATCAACAATAACTATATTTTCTTCTATTAAACTCTTTCCAGCTCTCATATAAGCATTTTCAAAAACAATTACTTCAGCTTGTCCATATAAATCTTCTATTGTTACAAATGCCATTATTTTATTATTCTTAGTAAATTTTTTCTTTATTGACGTTATTATTCCTGCATATTTTACATTTTGGCCATCTTTAAATTTAGGATTTTCAGTTATTTCTTCTGATGAAACTGGCTCATCCAATTGTTTTAATAAAATTGTATTTATATTTGTCTGAGCTTCAATTTGTGTTCGTAATTTTTCTAATGGGTGACCTGAAATATAAATTCCAAGCATTTCTTTTTCCATTGAAAGTAATTCCTTATTTGATAATTCTTCATGTTCATCAAAAGAATATTTTTGCTTTTCTAATGCTTCTTGTTGTTCTTCACTTCCTAAATCAAACATTGATACTTGACCCTGCATTCCTTTTTTGTTTCCATTCATAATTGCATCCATTATCTGTTCAAACGAAGCCAGTAAAGTACTTCTTGTTTGTTCAAATTGGCTAAAACATCCTGCTTTTATCAAACTTTCTACACATTTCTTATTAACTGTTTCCTCTGCAATTCTTTCGCAAAAATCTATAAAATTTTTGTATTCGCCTTTCTCAATTCTTTCTTTTACTATTGTTTCAACAGGAGCTATTCCTACATTCTTTATACTACCTAATCCAAAGCGAATTTTATCACCTTCAACAGTAAATTTTGTACTACTTTTATTTATATCTGGTTTTAATATTTCAATATTTAAATCTTTACATTCATTTATATATTGTGGTATTTTATCTAAGTTTCCTAAAAAGCTGTTTAACATTGCTGCCATAAATTCTGTAGGATAATATGCTTTAAGATATGCCGTTCTATACGCTACTACAGCATAACATGCAGCATGTGATTTGTTAAAAGCATATTTTGCAAATTCTGCCATTTCATCAAATATTTTATTAGCCGACTTCTCATCTATTCCATTTCTTACACATCCAGGAACAACTATATTTCCATCTTCATCTACTTGCCCATTAATAAAAATTTCTCTTTCTTTTGCCATTACATCTAATTTTTTCTTACCCATAGCACGTCTTACTAAATCAGCTCTACCTAGTGAATATCCTGCTAAATCACGAACAATTTGCATAACTTGTTCTTGATAAACCATACATCCATAAGTTACATTTAATATTGGCTCTAAACTTGGATGAGTATATTCATTATGTCCAGGATTTTGTTTTCCTCTGATATATCTTGGAATTTGATCCATAGGACCTGGTCTATATAATGAAACTCCTGCTATAATATCTTCTAAGCAATCTGGTTTCAATTCTTTCATAAAGTTTGTCATACCTTGTGATTCAAATTGAAATATTCCCATTGTTTTTCCTTCTTGCCACAATTTATATACCTTAGGGTCTGACATTTCTTTATCAAATTCGACATCTATTCCTTTGTTTTCTTTTACTAAATTAATTGTATCTTGTATAACCGTTAGAGTTCTTAATCCCAAAAAGTCCATTTTTAGCAGTCCTAATTCCTCTAAAGTTGTCATTATATATTGTGTCGCAATTTGTCCGTCACGTACATATAATGGAACATAAGTATCTACTGGTTCTTTTGTTATAACTATTCCACATGCATGTGTAGAAGCCTGTCTTGGCATACCTTCTAATCCCATTGCAATATCTAGTGTTTTTCTTGTATTTTCATCTGTTTCATACAATTCTTTTAACTCTCTATTCTGTTCTAATGCTTTTTTTATTGTTATATGTAATTCATTTGGAATCATTTTTGCTAGAGTGTCTGCTTCTGAATATGGTATATCTAGAACTCTTGCAACATCACGAATTACCATTCTGGCTGACATTGTTCCAAAAGTTATAATCTGTGAAACATGGTCATGTCCATACTTTTGAGAAACATAGTCTATTACATCTTGCCTATGTTCATAACAAAAATCCACGTCAAAATCAGGCATGCTTATTCTTTCAGGATTTAAAAATCTTTCAAACATAAGTCCATATTTTAATGGATCTATATCTGTAATTCCTATTGCGTACGCTATTATTGAACCAGCACCACTACCACGACCTGGCCCTACTGGTATCCCATTTTCTTTTGCATAATGGATATAATCCCAAACAATTAAGAAATAATCAACAAATCCCATTTTTGAAATTATTCCTAATTCATAATTTGCTCTATCTAATATTTCTTGTGATGGATTTTCTCCATATCTTTTTTTTATTCCATCATCACATAATTTTTTAAAATAATCATAATGTGTTGCAAACTCAGGTGGCACATCATAATTTGGAAGTATTGTATGTCCAAATTCAAACTCCACATTACATTTTTCGGCAATTTTCACTGTATTTTCTATTGCATCTGGAAAGCTACTGAAATACTCTATCATCTCTTCTGGCGATTTGATGTATAACTCTCCTTCTTCAAAACTCATTCTATCAGGATCTGTTATCTTTTTGCCTGTTTGTATACATAATAAAACTTCATGAGGATATTTATCTTCTTTTTTTAAATAGTGTGCATCATTTGTTGCAACCAATGGTATATTTAGCTTTCTAGCGAGCTTTATCAATTTTTGATTTATTAAAACTTGGTCTTTATATCCATTATTTTGAATTTCTAAATAATAATCATCACCAAAAATATTTCTATGCCAATTGGCAATCTTCTCTGCTTTTTCTTCCTCTCCATTTAATAGTGCCTGAGGAACTGAACCTGCAGCACAAGCACTTAAACATATTAGTCCTTCATGATATTGTTCTAAAACTTCTAAATCTATACGAGGTTTATAGTAATATCCATCTACAAATCCTATAGATACTAATTTACTTAAATTTTTGTATCCTTGATTATTTTTAGCAAGTAAAATTAAATGATTGTATTTATTATCTATTCCTGGCTCTTTATCAAATCTGCTTCTTGGTGCAACATATACTTCACATCCAATAATTGGTTTTACTCCTTCTTTTTTACACGCTTTATAGAAATCTATTGCACCATACATAACTCCATGGTCAGTAATAGCAATTGAATCCATTCCTAATTCTTTTGCTCTTACTGGTATATCTTTTATTCTATTTGCTCCATCTAATAAACTAAATTCACTATGTATGTGTAAATGTACAAATTTTGACATATTTTTCAATCCTCTTTTTGTTTTTATTTTGATTATTCTAACATAAAAGCTATATGATTTTCAAGTTTTTTTGCCAATTGCCAAAGGGACGGTTCTCTTGGCAACTTTGGGTCAAAAAATGTTGCCAAGAGAACCGTCCCTTTGGCAACATTTTATTTATTATTCTTCTACTTTTTCTTCTTCAGAATCATTTTTCAAATCTTTCATAGTTAAGTTTATTCTACCTTGATCGTCAATTTCATAAACTTTAACTGTTACTTTATCTCCAACATGTAAAACATCTTCTACATTTTTTATTCTTTCTTTTGATATTTTAGAAATATGAAGTAATCCTTCTTTATCTCCAAATCCTAAATCAACAAATGCTCCAAAGTTCATAATTCTTGTTACTGTTCCATAGTATATTCCACCTACTTCTACTTCTCTTACTATATCTTCTATCATTTCTAATGCTTGTTTTGCTTTTTCATTATCTTGTGAATAAATAAATACTTGTCCATCTTCTTCAATGTCTATTTTAACACCTGTTTCATCAATAATTTTGTTTATCATTTTTCCACCAGGTCCTATTACATCTTTAATTTTGTCTACTTTAATTGTTGTATTTACTATTTTTGGTGCATATTTAGAAATTTCTTCTCTTGGTTTAGATATTACTGGTAACATTACATCATTTAATATATGCATTCTTGCTTTTTGAGTTTTTTCAAATGCTTCCTCAATTATTTCATATGTTAATCCATCGCATTTTATATCAACTTGTATTGCTGTAATACCTTTTTCTGTTCCACCAACTTTAAAGTCCATGTCTCCAAAGAAATCTTCTATTCCTTGGATATCTACTAACATAATATATTCATCATCATTTTCTGGATTTGTTACTAATCCTGTTGAAATTCCAGCAACTGGTCTTTTTATTGGAACACCTGCATCCATTAAGCTTAATGTGCTTCCACATATACTTGCTTGAGATGTTGATCCATTTGAAGATAATACTTCTGATACAACTCTTATTGCATATGGAAATTCTTCTTTAGATGGTAATACTGGAACTAATGCTTTTTCAGCTAATGCACCATGCCCAACTTCTCTTCTTCCAGGTCCTCTTGATGGTCTTGCTTCACCAACACTGTAGCTTGGGAAATTATAATGATGTATATATCTTTTTGATTCTTCCATATCTATTCCATCTAATTTTTGTTCTTCTGATACCATTCCAAGTGTTGCAACTGATAATACTTGAGTTTGTCCTCTTGTAAATAACGCACTTCCATGTGTACGTGGTAATAAGCCAACTTCACAAGATAATGGTCTTATTTCGTCTAATGCTCTACCATCAACCCTTTTATGTTCGTTATATATCATCGCTCTTACACATAATTTTTGTACTTTGTAAATAGCTTCTGCTAAATCTGATTTATGTTTTTCAAATTCTTCTTCACCATATTTTTCTGTGTAATCATTTGATATTTTTTCAGATATTTCAGCAATATTATTATCTCTTATAGTTTTATCTTCTTCTTGTAATCTTTCATTTATTTCTGCTCTGTAATTGTTATTTACAAAATCAAATACATCATGATCTACTTCAAATGATTTATATTCAAATTTTGGTTTTCCTATTTCTTTTTGAATTTTTGTTATAAATTCGCAAATTTTCTTAATTTCTACATGTGCAACCTTTATTGCTTCTAGCATAACATCATTTGGAACTTCATTAGCTCCTGCTTCTATCATTGTTATTTTATTTTCTGTTGCAGCAACTGTTAAAGTTAAATCTGATTTTTCTCTTTCTATTTCTGTTGGATTTATTATAATTTTTCCATCAACTAATCCAACATTTACTGCTGCTGTTGGCCCTCCAAATGGTATGTCTGAAATTGCAAGTGCTACTGCCGCACCTATCATTGCTGCTACTTCTGGCGAATTATCTTGGTCAACGCAAAGTACTGTTCCTACAACACATACATCATTTCTAAAATCTTTTGGGAATAATGGTCTTAAAGGCCTATCTATTGCTCTTGATGTTAATATAGCTTTATCTGTTGGTTTTCCTTCCCTTTTCATAAAGCTTCCTGGTATTTTTCCAACAGCATATAATTTTTCCTCAAAATCCACTGATAGTGGGAAAAAATCCACTCCTTCTTTTGGTTCTTTTGAGGCAGTAACATTTACAATTACAACTGTATCCCCATATCTTACAAGCACACTTCCATTTGCTAGTCCTGCCATTTTACCTGTTTCTATAACAAGTTTTCTTCCTGCTAATTCTGTTTCATAAGTTTTTAACATTTTTTTACACTCCTTTTTAATTTAAACTTTTTCCACCTTTTCTTTGCTTAAATCAATTAGATTGTAACCTCTATAAAATTTTAGCTTGTCCAAAACTTTATACAAGCTACTTACCTAAATTGATTAAAGCATTTCCAATTATTTCACAAAAAGCCCGTGCTATAAGCACTGGGCTTTTCATTAATTATTTTCTTAATCCTAATTTTTCAACTATTTCTCTATATCTGTTAAGATCTTTCTTTGATAAATAGTTTAATAAATTTCTTCTTTTTCCAACCATTTTTAATAAACCTCTTCTTGAATGGTTATCTTTTTGGTGGATTTTTAAATGTTCTGTTAATTCATTAATTCTTTCTGTTAAAAGAGCTATTTGAACTTCAGGTGAACCTGTATCTTTTTCGTCTCTTTTATATGTATTAATGATTTCTTGTTTTCTTGCACTTGTCATAATTTACACCTCCTAAATTTATTTTTCCTTAAACTGAGCCTTAGAAAAGGTGTTAATCTTAAAGCTAAGTAAAAGGTTTTATTTAAAGTATTTATATTTTACTATATTTTAATAAAAAAATCAAGTAAAATTAACTTTTTTTATTAAAATTTGTGACTAGTAAATGAAAATGTCTCAAATTTTTAATTTGTTTGTAAATAAAAATGTCTTAAAAATAATATGTTAATTTACAGATTTTAGTAATTTGTAAATTAAAATGTCTTATTAAAAACTAGCTTTTGTAAGCTAGT